>NZ_JAGPYA010000074.1:0-30495 GCF_018070245.1 Micromonospora sp. M61
ACCGCAACGACTCACTCGCAGCCCGACCCAACCCGATCTGCTCCCGCTCAAACGGACTCAACCTCGACGCCATAACCACCCCAACGAACATCACGGAAGGGTGTTGCAACCACCGGTTGAGCCCGCCAAGCCCTTGCCCCGAGCCAGGATCGGCTCCCGAGCCGTCGCCCTCGTTGCGGCCCTCGCGGCGGCGCTGCTCGCGGCGTGCACCCCGGGTGATCCACCGGCCGCATCGTCGCCGGCCGCCACGGCCGCGGCACCGCCCGCGACACGGGTGACCGCCCCGCCGCTCGCCGACTTCTGCCCGGTCGCCATGCCACCGAGCTGGCAGGACGCGATCCGTGACAGTCGCCTTCCGCAGGAGCCCGGGGAACGGTGGGCGGCGCTCACCCCGGCGCCGGATGGCCGCTCCGCGTTCGCCACCGTGCAGCGCGGCGGCTCGATGACGCTGGTCTGGCAGCAGGAGGACGGCCAACGGAGGGAGGTGGCCACCATGCCAGACATGTTCACCTTCCCACTGTGGGGCGTCTTCGACGGGCGCTGGCTGGTGTACGCGCGCAGCAGCCTGGCGCGGGCGGCACCCCACGGCGGCGGTGGCTCCGAACTCTTCTCCTGGGACGCGCAGTCGGGGGCCGCACCACGGCAGGTACTGGGCACCGGGGACTTCCTCTTCCGGCCCCCGTTGCGCGACGGGAAGCTCGCCGTCACCAGGATCCTCGGCGAGGACCGGAACGAGCTGACCCTGCACGATCTGGCTGCCGGGACGGTCCGCACTGTGGCCACCGGGCCGGTGGGCGGTGTCGGGTTCCACGGCGCCGACCTGCTCTGGTTCGATCGGGCCACGGGTCGCCTGAACGCGGTCGGTCCGGACGGTAGGGCTGGGTCCGCGCCGCAGCCGAGCCCGGGACCGGGCACCACAGTCGACGTGACCACCGACGGCCGGACCACGGCCTGGGTGTCGCGCGACGAGCGCACCCTGACCGTCTGGCGACCGGACTGGGCGGCACCGGTCCGCGTGTTCCGGGTGACCCCTCCGCCGGCTCCGGCTGCCGCTACCTCGTTGCCACCGGGCACCAGGCCCCCGACCGTCGACCCCTTCCACAAGATCAGCAGGCCCACGGCCGTCGGGGACCTGGTGATCTTCGAGTACCACCTGGGTTGGTATGTGGCCGACCTGCGAACCGGGTCGTACGTGCGGCTGACCGCCGATCACGCCCACGCTGTCGTCTCGGGTCAGGCGCTGCTGGTGGGACAACAACTCGGACCCCGCACAGCAGCACGCGTACTCGCTGCTGCGCCCGGACCGGCTGCCGCCACTGCCGGCCTGCCCGTGACCACCGGAGCGCAACTGCCGGGCGGCTGGTCGAGCTGATCCGGCGACTGCACGGGCCCGCCTGCCGCGAGCGGCGGCGGATGCGCCGGAGAGCGTGATGACTCAGAGGCATATTGATGCCTCTGAGTCATCACGCTCAACGCGGTGACCGCCTCCGTAGACGTCACGGCGCGTATCGCTCGCGCCGGACCGCCCGCCGCCCTGATCGACAGGGCTGTCAGGCGACGACGGAGACCATCCGGCCCTTCACCACGATGACCTTGCGGGGTTCCTTACCGGCCAGCGCTGCGGCCACCGCCTCCAGGGCAGCCGCGCGGACGGCCTCCTCGGCGGTGTCGGCGGGGACCTCGATGCGGCCACGGACCTTGCCGTTGACCTGCACCGGATAGGTCACCGTGTCCGCCACCAGCAGCGCCGGGTCGGCGGTCGGGAAATCCGCGTACGTCAGTGAGGTGTCGTGGCCCAGCTTGCGCCACAGCTCCTCGGCCAGGTGCGGGGCGAACGGCGCCACCATCAGCACCAGCGGCTCGGCCACCTCGCGGGGCGTCGCCGACAGCCCGGTCAGCCCGTTGGTCAACTGGATCAGCTTGGCGATCGCGGTGTTGAACCGGATGCCGTCCATGTCGCCACGGACCCCGTCGATCACCGTGTGCAGCAACCGGCGGGTCGCCCCGTCGGCTGGGTCCTCGGTGACCCGCAGCGCCCCGGTCTGCTCGTCGACGACGGCCCGCCAGACCCGCTGCAGGAACCGGTACGAGCCGACCACCGCCCTGGTCTCCCAGGGGCGGGACACCTCCAGCGGGCCCATCGACATCTCGTACACCCGGAAGGTGTCCGCGCCGTACGCGGCGCACATGTCGTCGGGGGTCACCACGTTCTTCAGCGACTTGCCCATCTTGCCGTACTCGCGGTTGACCGTCAGGTCACCCAGGTAGTAGGCGCCGTCGCGCTCCATGACCTCCTCGGCCTGCACGTAACTGCCGCGCGAGTCGGTGTACGCGTACGCCTGGATCATGCCCTGGTTGAACAGCTTGCGGAACGGCTCGAACGACGACACGTGACCCAGGTCGTACAGCACCTTGTGCCAGAACCGCGCGTACAGCAGGTGCAGCACGGCGTGCTCGGCGCCGCCGACGTACAGGTCGGTGCCCCCGCAGTCGCCGTCGCCGCGCGGGCCCATCCAGTACTGCTCGTTCTCCGCGTCGACGAACCGGTCGCTGTTGGTCGGGTCCAGGTAGCGCAGCTCGTACCAGCAGGAGCCGGCCCACTGCGGCATCACGTTGGTCTCGCGGGTGTAGCGCTGCGGCCCGTCACCCAGATCCAGCTCGACCTCGACCCAGTCGCGCCGCCGCGACAGCGGGGTCTCCGGGTTGCTGTCGGCGTCGTCGGGGGCGAACGTCTTCGGCGAGAAGTCGTCCACCTCCGGCAGCTCCACCGGCAGCATCTCCTCCGGCAGGGCGATGGCCGCGCCGGTGGAGTCGTAGACGATCGGGAACGGCTCGCCCCAGTAACGCTGGCGGGAGAACAGCCAGTCGCGCAGCCGGTAGGTCACCGCGCCGGTGCCGTGCCCGTTCGCCTCCAGCCAGGAGATGATCGCCGCCTTGGCGTCGGCGACCCCCAGGCCGTTCAGGTCCAGGCCGCGCTCGGGCGCGGCGCTGTTGATCGCCGGGCCGTCCCCGGTGTACGCCTTGCCGTCGAAGCCCTCCGCCGGCTGCACGGTGCGCACGATGGGCAGCTCGAAGACCTCGGCGAACGCCCAGTCCCGCTCGTCCTGAGCCGGCACCGCCATGATCGCGCCGGTGCCGTAGCCGGCCAGCACGTAGTCGGCGATGAAGATCGGGATCTGCCCGCCGGTGACCGGGTTGGTGGCGTACGCGCCGATGAAGACGCCGGTCTTCTCCTTGGTGTCGGACTGCCGCTCGACGTCGGTCTTGGCCGCTGCCGTCTTGCGGTACGCCTCGACGGCCGCCCGGGGGCTGGCGTGCCCGCCGGTCCAGGCGTCCCTCGTCCCGTCCGGCCAGGCGGCCGGCACCAGCGGGTCGACCAGCTCGTGCTCGGGCGCCAGCACCATGTAGGTGGCACCGAAGACGGTGTCCGGTCGGGTCGTGAACACCCGCACCGGCGCCTGCCCGGTGGGGAAGTCGATGTGCGCACCGGTGGAACGGCCGATCCAGTTGCGCTGCATCAGCTTGATCGGCTCGGGCCAGTCCAGGGTGTCCAGGTCGTCGATCAGGCGGTCGCCGTACGCGGTGATCCGCATCATCCACTGCTTCAGGTTGCGCTTGAAGACCGGGAAGTTGCCCCGCTCCGAGCGGCCGTCGGCGGTGACCTCCTCGTTGGCCAGCACGGTGCCCAGCCCCGGGCACCAGTTCACCGGGGCCTGCGAGACGTACGCCAGGCGGTGGTCGTCGACGACCTGGCGGCGCTCGGCGACGCTCAGCTCGGCCCACGCCCGGCCGTCCGGGGTGGACCGGTTGCCACCCTCGAACTCCGCGATCAGCTCCGCGATCGGGCGGGCCCGGCCGGCGTCACGGTCGTACCAGGAGTTGAAGATCTGCAGGAAGATCCACTGGGTCCAGCGGTAGAAGTCGGTGTCGATGGTGGCCACCGAGCGGCGCTCGTCGTGCGCCAGCCCCAGCCGGCGCAGCTGCGCCTTGTACCGCTCGATGTTCGCGACCGTCGTGGTCCTCGGGTGGGTGCCGGTCTGCACCGCGTACTGCTCGGCGGGCAGGCCGAACGCGTCGAAGCCCATCGCGTGCAGCACGTTGCGGCCGGCCATCCGCTGGTAGCGGGCGTAGCAGTCGGTGCCGATGTAGCCCAGCGGGTGGCCGACGTGCAGGCCGGCGCCGGACGGGTACGGGAACATGTCCAGCACGTACAGCTTTTCCGCGCCGGCGCGGGGGTGGGTCGGGTCGGCCAGCGGGCCGGTCGGGTTCGGTGCGTGGAAGGTGCCCTCGCGCGCCCAGATGTCCTGCCAACGAATCTCGATCTCGTCGGCCAGGGCCGCGGTGTACCGGAACGGGGGAATGTCGCCCGCCGGTGCGGCTGCCTCACTCATCGTCTCTCCTCGCTTCGCTTCGCTTCGTCTCGGCACCACCGGGCCGGGCCGGCGGCGGGCACAAAAAAGCCCCTCGCACAGGAGGGGCCGCCGTGCTGTCGCTGCGTTCAGCGCATCAGCACGGCCCGGTAAGAAGCAGGAAGACTCCGGCCATGTCCGGCAGTGTACCCCGCGCGCCGTTGCCCATGCCGGCCCCCGGGGTGAGGTCGGATCCGGTCCCCCGACATGGCGAATATCGGTGCGTAACCGACGGACTACCTGCGGGGGTCGGCGATAACGACAAACATGGTTAGCCTGAGAGACCAGTGAGATTCCTGCGGCAGACGAGGCTCGACGTCGCGAACCCAACGGCGGGTCCAGGTGCTCTATACAGAGCTGCCGTCATGGCGACGAGGAGGAGGCCCGTGACACAACAGACCTGGGACGAGGTGGGCGGCCTATTGCCGCACGACGAGTTCCGCGCCGCCAGCGAGGCCATCGTGGCCAACATCGAGCAGGTCATCGAGGGTAAGACCGCCACCGTGCGGCTCGCCCTGGCCGTCCTGCTCGCCGAGGGTCACCTCCTGATCGAAGACGTGCCGGGTGTCGGCAAGACCAAGCTGGCCAAGGCCCTGGCGCGGTCCATCGACTGCACGGTGCGACGGATCCAGTTCACCCCCGACCTGCTGCCCAGCGACGTCACCGGCGTCAGCGTCTACAACCAGGAGACCCACGACTTCGAGTTCCGTCCCGGTGCCGTGTTCGCCAACCTGGTGGTCGGCGACGAGATCAACCGGGCCTCGCCGAAGACCCAGTCGGCGTTGCTGGAGTGCATGGAGGAACGGCAGGTCACCGTCGACGGTGTCACCTACCAGCTCCAGACCCCCTTCATGGTCATCGCCACCCAGAACCCGATCGAGATGGAGGGGACCTACCCGCTGCCCGAGGCGCAGCGCGACCGGTTCACCGCCCGTATCGCGATGGGCTACCCGGACTCCAACGCCGAGCTGGCCATGCTCGACGGGCACGGGGCCACCGACCCGCTGAACGAGCTGCGCTCGGTCTCCGACGCGGCCATCGTCCGACAGCTCATCGCCACCGTCCGGCAGGTGCACGTCGCGGACGCGGTCAAGCAGTACGCGATCGACCTGGTCACCGCCACCCGCGAGGCACCTGACCTGCGGCTCGGCGCCTCCCCGCGGGCGACCCTGCAACTGCTGCGCACCGCCCGGGCGGTCGCCGCCCTGGAGGGTCGCGACTACGTGCTCCCCGACGACCTGCAGGCCCTGGCGGTGCCGGTGCTCGCGCACCGGATCATCCCGACGGCCGACGCGCAGCTCGCCCGACGCACCACCGACGCGATCGTCTCCGAGCTGGTGCACCGCCTGCCGTTGCCACACGACAGGCAGCGCAACCCGTACGACACCCGCCCCGGCACCGGCACCGGCAACGGCCGCGCGCCCTACGAGCCGCGGAGGCCATGACGTGCGTGCCGGGCTACGCGGGCTGACCACCCGCGGGCGCTCCTTCCTCGCCGCCGCCATCGCGGCGGCGATCTCGGCCGCCATCCTGGGCGAGAAGGACCTGCTCCGGGTGGCTGTGCTGTTGGCCATCCTGCCGTTGCTGGCCGCGGCCTACGTCGGGCGCAGCCGCTACAAGCTGGCCTGCAACCGTTCACTGGACCCGCACCGGGTTCCGGTCGGCGCCAACTCCCGGGTGGTGCTGCGCCTGCAGAACCTCTCCCGGCTGCCGACCGGCACCCTGCTCCTGGAGGACCGGCTGCCCTACGCGCTGGGCAGCCGGCCCCGGGTGGTGTTGGAGCGGCTCGGCGCGCACCAGGCCACCTCCGTGGCGTACACCGTCCGTGCCGACGTTCGGGGTCGCTACGACGTGGGCCCGCTGGTGGTCCGGATGACCGACCCGTTCGGTCTCTGCGAGCTCACCAGGTCCTTCCCCAGCACCGACCACCTGACGGTCATCCCGCAGGTCACCGCACTGCCGTCGGTCCGGCTCCCCGGGGAGTACGCGGGCAGCGGCGACAGCCGGGCCCGCTCGGTGGCGGTGCACGGCGAGGACGACGCGGCGACCCGGGAATACCGGCGTGGCGACGACCTGCGCCGGGTGCACTGGAAGTCCACGGCACGCACCGGCGAGCTGATGGTGCGTCGCGAGGAGCAGCCGTGGGAGAGCCGGGCCACTGTCGTCCTGGACACCCGCGCGTACGGCCACCGCGGCGAGGGGCCGACGGCCAGTTTCGAGTGGTCCGTCTCCGCCGCCGCGAGCATCGCCGTCCACCTGCGCCAGGCCGGCTACAAGTTGCGCCTGGTCACCGGCTCGGGGGCGGATGTCGACGCCTCGGAGGCCGGCGGTGACGGGGCGCTGCTCGATCACCTCGCGGAGGTCCGACTGGATCAGCGCGCGGAGCTGACCGACCTCGTGCAACGGGTCCGCCAACGCGCCGACGGTGGTCTGATCATCGGGCTGTTCGGCACGGTGAGCGTGGCCGAGGCCGAGCTACTGGCCGGCCTGCGGGGCAACGGCGCCACCTGCGTCGGCTTCCTGCTGAACAGCTCCACCTGGCTCAGCCTGCCGGAGAAGGCCCGTGCCGAGGCGGAACGCGCGCACGCCGCCGCCGTCCTCGCCATGCTGCAGAGCGGTTGGCGGGTGGTCGGTGTCGACCACGGCGGCCGACTGCCCGCGCTGTGGCCGCAGGCCGGCCGGGGCTCCCAGGGCTTCGCGCTTCGCGCCGCACTGGCCGAGACGGTGGCCGGCGGCGTGCGATGAACGGAAGGTTCCCCTCATGATCGCCAGTCGGAACATCGGCCTGGTGGCGGCCACGGCCACCCTGCTGGCCGCCGCGCCGCTGTCGGCCATCTTCCAGAGCTGGACGTGGCTCATCCAGTCCGTCATCGCGGTCGCCGTGGTGGCCGGGGTGGCCGCGTTGACCCGCCTCGCCCGGGCCCCCCTGTGGGGTCAGGTGCTGGGCATGCTGGCCGGCCTGCTCCTTGCCCTGACCTGGTTGTTCCCCAGCGGCGCGGAGCTGCTCGCCGTCCTGCCCACGCCGGGCACGCTCGCGCACTTCAACGATCTGCTCGCCGGTTCCATGCAGGACATGCGCTCGTACGGCGTCGAGGTCCCCGACACCGACCCGCTGCTGTTCATCACCGTGCTCGGCGTCGGTGGGGTCGCCGTCCTGGTCGACGTACTGGCCGTCGGGTTGCGCCGACCCGCGCTGGCGGGGCTGCCGATGCTCGCCATCTACTCGGTGCCGGTCGCCGTCTACGTGGACAGCGTCCCCGCGGTGCCGTTCGTGGTGGGCGCCGCCGGTTACCTCTGGCTGCTGGTCACCGACAACGTGGACCGCGTACGCCGCTTCGGGCGCCGCTTCACCGGTGACGGCCGTGACGTCGACGTGTGGGAGGCCTCGCCGCTGGCGTCCGCCGGCCGCCGGCTCGCGGCGGTCGGGGTGGCTCTGGCGGTGATGCTGCCGCTGGCGGTGCCCGGCATGACCGGCGGGCTGCTCGACTCCCTCAGCCGGAGTTCGGGCAACGGCACCGGCAACGGCACCGGCTCGGGCGGCACATCGGGTCGGATCGACCTGTTCGCCTCGCTCGCCGGCCAGCTCAACCAGTCCCAGGTAGCCGATCTGGTCAAGGTCACCACGTCCGAACAGAGCCCGTTCTACCTGCGCTACGCGGTCGCCGACGAGCTGCGCCCGGGTGGTTTCCAGGCGCGCAGCCCGAGCGGTCGGCCCGCCAACCGGGACCTGCCGGACCCGGCCAAACCGGCCGATCGGGGCGTGCAGCAGACCACCTACCGGGCGACCGTCGAGGTCACCAAGAGCCTGAGCATGGGGCTGATGCCGGTGTACGCCGAGCCGGTGCGCACCGAGGACCTCAACGGCAACTGGCTCTACGACCCCAACCAGCAGGTCGTCTTCTCCAACCGGGAAAACTCCCGGGGCCGCAAGTACTCCTTCGACTACGTCCGCTCGACATACACTCCGGCGGTGCTGCGGGCCGCGCAGCCGCTCGGGGCCGACCTCCCGGTACGCCGGCAGCTGACCGCCACCCCCGAGCGGGTGCCGGAGGTGGAAGAGCTGGTCAAGGGGCTGGTCCAGGGCAAGCGCACCGACTACGACCGGGTGCTGGCCATCTACCAGCACTTCTCGGCGGACAACGGGTTCAGCTACCGGTTGAGCACCGAGAGCGGCAGCAGCGGGCAGGACATCGTCAACTTCCTGACCAACAAGGTCGGCTACTGCCAGCAGTACGCCGCCGGGATGGCCTGGCTGGTCCGCGCGGCCGGGATCCCAGCCCGTGTGGCCTTCGGCTTCACCAACGGCAGCAAGCGCGACGGTGACACCTTCACGCTGACCAACCTCAACCTGCACGCCTGGACCGAGGTCTTCTTCAACGGCCTCGGTTGGGTGCCCTTCGACGCCACCCCGGCGTCCGGGGTGCCCGGTTCCACCCGGTCGGCCTGGGCACCGGACACCGACGCACCGGATCCGACCACCCCGGGCACGGGTGTCACGGACGCCCCGACGGGCCCCGAGGCCTCAGCTGGGCCGGCCGGCCCGGACAACGCCGACCGGGACACCGACGAGGGGCTTGCCCTCGGCGGAACGACGCCCGACGAACAGCCGCCGACCTGGCCCTGGTGGGCGGCCGGCATGCTGGCCCTGCTGCTGCTCCTGGCGGTGCCTGCTCTGCGCCGGGTCGCGCTGCGGCGCCGACGCGGTGGCCGGGCGGCGAGCGCCACGGTGGCCGCCACCACCGTCGCCGACGGCACCGAGCCGGGGACCCGCCTGGTCACGGTCGCCGCGGACGCCAACCGCGCCCGCGCGGACGCGCACGCCGCCTGGTCGGAGCTGCTCGACACCCTGGTGGACTTCCGGGTTCCGGTCGACCTCACCGAGACGCCGAGGGCGACCGCGGACCGGCTCATCCGGGACACCCTCAGCGACGACACCGCCGCTGTGGAGTCGGCGCGGTTGCTCGGCAAGGCGGAGGAACGGGCCCGCTACGCGCGGGATCCGCTGACCGGTGAGCGGTTGCTGCCGGCGCTGCGCACGGTCCGCGGGGCGCTCGCCGCACGGGCGGACCGACGGACCCGCATCTTCGCCGCCGTGTTGCCGCCGTCGGTGCTGCTGCGGTGGAGGACCGGCATGGCGGACACGTCCGGTCGAATGGCGGCGCTGACCGGGCGGACCCGGTACCGACTGCTGCGCTGGAACCCACGACGGCTGATGGCCGACCGGGCGGCGCGCTGAACAACGCAGGTCCAGGTGTGGGGCGGCGGTCGGTGGACCGCCGCCCCACTCTGCATCAGTCGCCACCGCCCAGCGCCCCCGGCGCGGGTCACCCCGCCCCGCCACCCGCGTCGGTCCCCCGTCGCCCGTCGACCCGTGGGCCAACGAGCCAGCGAGCCAGCGAGCCAGCGAGCCATGATCAGTTGATGGTCAGTAGTTGCAAACGGCTTCCCGCAACTACTGACCATCAAGTGATCACGGAATGCGGAGCACGATCATGGGGAAAGGGGGCCGCAAGGCTGCCGTGGGCTGGGTCAGCGTTTCCGGGAGAGCCGGCGCTCGCGCCCGGGGAGACACGAGAGAGACCGGCGGAAAGGGGACCGCCAGAAGGAAGACCGCGGGAAGGAAGACCGCGGGAAGGAAGACCGCGGGAAGGAAGACCGCGGGAAGGAAGATCACCGGCAAGGAAGCCGCCGGATAGGAGGCGGCACGCAGAGGGGCGCGCGGATGCCACTGAGGTCGCCGGCGGGAATGCCCGGCGACCCACTCGTCGCGACGTACGGCCGCCTCAGCGGCGTACGTCCCGCCTCAGGGGCGGGACTGGCCTACCGGTGTCCCTCCGGGCGCTGCCGCCACCTGTCCTCCATGCGGTCCAGGAGTGACGACTTGCGACCGGATCGGCCACCGCGGGGGCGACGACGACTCGTCGTGCCGCCCACCACGTGCAGGTCAGGTGATTGTGCCCGCCGGTGCGACTGGTACGCGAACGCGGCCGACGCCAGCATGACGACGAAGCCCGCCACCGCCAGCGGTGGAGTCTTGATCACCGCGCCATAGACCAGTAGAGCCAAGCCAGCGATGATGACGCCGGCGGCGACGAGCAGGCGACGCCGCGCATGGAAGCGCGGATCGCTGGCGCGCACGGCCGAGGCGAATTTGGGGTCCTCGGCAAGCGACTGCTCGATCTGCTCGAACAGCCGCTGCTCGTGCTCCGAGAGCGGCACGGCACTCCTCCCCGGTCACGTTGGTCGGGCCCATTCGGGCCGACAGACCGTGGCAGCCATCCGGCTGCTTACCCGCAAGTCTACGAGGGGGCTCGCGCGTCGGAAAGCGGGACGACCTACGGGTGGGGTGGATTTTCGTTTCGACGGCTGTCACGGTCGCCCATCAGACTGGCCGGACCTATGACGGACCGCCCGAAACGGGCAGCAGCGGCGTCCACGGCAGCTTCCGCTTCGCGCCAACCATGCTCGGGCGCGCCGAGGGTGAGCTGCCGGGGAGCGCCCTGCGCCGGGGCGAGCCCTTCGACCCGGACGCCGACGAGTCGGATCCGCTCACCCGGGTCCAAAACGGTGTAGAGCGCCCAAACCGTGTCGAACATCTCGCGGGCGGTGTCGGTGGGCACGTCGAGGGTGCGAGAGCGGCTCACGGTGCGGAAGTCGGCCAGCCGGACCTTGAGGGCGACGGTGCGCCCAACCTGCCCGGAGCCTCGCAGCCGGACGCCGACCTTCGCGCTGAGCGCGAGCAGCGCGCGGCGGATCTCCAGTGGGTCGGCCACGTCGACGTCGAAGGTCACCTCGGCGCCGATCGACTTGTCGACGTGCTCCGGGCTGACCCCGCGCGGGTCCCGTCCCCAGGCCAACTCGTGCAGGTGTGCCGCCGAGGCGGCGCCGACCGCCCGACGGATCATGCCCACCGGCGCCTCGGCGAGATCGCCGACGGTGGTCAGGCCGAGCCGGCGCAGCGACTCCGCGGCGCGCTCCCCCACCCCCCACAGCGCGTCCACCGGCAACGGGTGCAGGAAGTCGAGCACCTGCCCCGGGGGCACCACCAGCAACCCGTCCGGCTTGGCCCGGGTGGAGCCCAGCTTGGCCACGAACTTGCTCGGCGCCACCCCGACCGAGCAGGTCAGCGCCTGCTCGGTCGCGACCCGACGGCGGATCAGCCGGGCGATGGTGGCCGGGGAGCCGAAGAGCCGGCGGGCGCCGGTCACGTCGAGGAACGCCTCGTCGAGGGACAACGGCTCGACCAGCGGGGTGACGTCGCGGAAGATCTGCATGACCGCCCGGGAGGCCTCGGTGTAGGCGGTGAAGTCAGGTGGCAGGTAGACGGCGTGCGGGCACCGGGCTCGGGCCTGACTGGTCGGCATCGCGCTGCGCACGCCGTACCGGCGGGCCTCGTAGCTGGCCGAGCTGACCACCCCGCGTGGCCCGACGCCGCCGACGACCACCGGCCGGCCGCGCAGCTCGGGTCGGCGGCGCACCTCGACGGCGGCGAAGAACGCATCCATGTCGACGTGCAGGATCGGGCTGCCGGAGTCGTCGGCGTCCGGCCCGAAGCGCGGATCGTCGTCGCCCCGGGGCAACGACTGGCTGCGGCCCATCCCGGCAGGTTAACCCGGAGGTACGACACCACCAGTCACCGGCGGGCCGCACCGGTACGCCGGTCAGCCGCGGACGACCAGCAGGGGCACAGTCAGCTCGGCCGCGGTGTCCGACCCGTGGTACGCCACCAGCTTCGACGCCATCGGCCGCTCGGTGCGGCTGGCCATGACCGCGTACGTGTCGTTGCAGGTCACCACCACGTCGCCGATCCGCCCCAGGTGTTCCTCGGGCACCGGACCGAACCAGCCGGTGGCCACCACCTCGTCGCGGGTGCGTACCCGCGCCGCGTCGCCCAGCACCTCGGACCAGGCGGCCCGCACGTCGTCGACCGCGCCCTCCTCGACGTGCAGGTAGCGCACCCGGGCCTCACCGGCCACCACCCGCACCCCGGCGCGCAGCCGTGGGTCGGTGTCCAGGTCGAAGCGGTGGTCGGCGGGAATGTCGAGCTGGCCGTGATCGGCGGTCACCAGCAGTGCCGCGTCCGACGGCAGCCCGTCGACCAACCGGGCGATCAGGGCGTCCACCTCGGTGGCGGCGACCCGCCAGGGTGCTGAGTCGACGCCGCTGAGGTGGCCGTGCCGGTCCAGGTCGGCGTGGTAGCCGGAGACCAGGGTCGGGCCCGGGCCGGCGGCCAGCGCGGCCAGCATGGCGGCGGCCACCGCGTCCCCACCGGCGGCGCCCCGGAAGTCGCCGCCCCGGTTGGCGGCGAGGGTCAGCCCACTGCCGCCGAACTCCGGCCGGCTCACCACTGTCACCGTCACACCGGCGGCGCGGGCCCGTTCCAGCTGGGTGGGCACCGGCTGCCAGTGCAGCGGCGACGGGTCCGCGGCCCAGTCGGTGTGGGTGAGCACCCGGTCGGTGCCGGGCACCCGCACGGTGAAGCCGAGCACCCCGTGCGCGCCCGGCGCGACGCCGGTGCCGAGCGTCACCAGGCTGGTCGGTGTGGTGGACGGGAAACCGGCGATGATCGGCCGGGCCACCGTGGCGGCGAGCCCGGCGAGGGTCGGCGCGTACGGGGCGGCGGTCGGCAGCTGGTACCAGCCGAGCCCGTCGACCAGGAGCACGGCGATCCGGCGTACCCCGGCCAACGCGGGGACGAGCGCGAGCGGGTCGGCCGAGCCGGGAACGCCCAGCACGGCGAGCGCGCTGGGCAGCACGTCGGCGAGACGGCCGCCGCCGTGGTGAGGCCCGAGGACCGTCAGCGGCGCCTCAGGTGGCGTGTCGCTCATGCCGGCCGGCGGGCGAAGAGGTGCAGTTGGGCGGCCAGGTCCCGGTACGGAGGTTGGGCGGCCAGCGCGCGTTCCAACTCGACCAGGGCGGCGGACTGCCCGTCGGCGACCGCGGCCGGCAGCAGGTCGGCGAGCACGCGTACCCCGTGGATCTCCTCGACCACGAGACCGGCGGCGCCGAGCAGCGCGGCGGCGCCCGGGGCGTCGTAGCGTCGGCGCAGCGTGTCCCGTGGTCCGGCGGTGCCGGCCGGGTCGGCGGCCAGCGCGGTCGCGACGTCGAGGTGGCCGTTCATCGCGCGGCCCAGCACGGCGGCGGCCCGCCCGGCCACGAGCACACTGGCCGCGCCGCCCGGACGCAGCGCGGTGGCCAACGCGGTCACCACCGGTGCCGGGTCGTCGACCACCTCCAGCACGGAGTGGCAGAGGACCAGGTCGACGCCGGCCGGCTCGACCAGCCCGGCGAGGGCGTCGCCGTCGCCCTGCACGGCGGCGATCCGGTCGGCCACGCCGGCCTCGGCGGCCCGGCGGGTGAGCGCGGCGAGCGCGTCGGGGCTGGCGTCGACCACTGTGACGCGGTGCCCGGCGCGGGCCAGCGGAACGGCGAAACCGCCGGTGCCGCCACCCACGTCCAGCACGGTCAGCTCGACGTCGCCGCGCCGGTCCAGCTCGGCGCGGAGCACCGACCAGATCACGGCGGTACGGGGGGTCAGCGGCGGCCCGGTGAACCGGCCTCGGGTCTGCTCCACCCGGTCGAGCCTAGTCACCTGGTCCATCCTCGCTGCGGACGTGTGGCGGGTGCACCCGCCACACGTCCGGTCGGGTGTGCGGTGCCAGGGTCGGTCAGGACTCGGTGCCTTCGGCCTCGTCCTCCGCCTGGGACCGGCGCTCGTTGGCCACCGGGCCGTTGGTCACCTCGTACTCCCGGGGGTCGGCGAGGTGCGACGGCACCCAACCGGCACCCAGCCGGGTCCGCCGAGCGTTGGCGATTCCACCGGTGTACGCGTGATTGCCCGTCACTTGTCATTCCCCCTCACGGATCACGGGCGGCTCTGCCCGCTCGTGACGAGTCTCCCGCCCAACGACCCGGGAAACCGTAATGTGGATCACTCTCTCAGCGGAAGTCACGGGAGGCGGGGCTGACCGGCGGCTCGATGGCGTCCAGTCGGTCGGCGACCAGATTGGTCACCCCCTCGTTCCGCTGCAACCGCCCCCGGACCACCAGCGCGGCGCTGGTGCGGGCCACCCGCCGGTAGCGCTGCCACAACCCCGGCGAACAGGTGACGTTGAGCATCCCGGTCTCGTCCTCCAGGTTGAGGAAGGTGACCCCGCCCGCGGTCGCCGGACGTTGCCGGTGGGTGACGATGCCACCGACCCGGATCCGCTGGCCGGGCTCCACCCGGCCGAGCCGGGCGATCGGCACCGCGCCGAGCACGTCGAGCTGACCCCGGATGAACCGGGCGGGATGGCTCTCCGGCGACAGCCCGGTGGCCCACACGTCGGCGACCAGCCGGTCCACCGCCTCCATCCCGGGCAGCGTGGGCGCCGCCGCGCCGGTCACCGTGCCGGGTAGCCGTCCCGGCCGGTCCTGGGCGGCCGCGCCGGCGGCCCACAGCGCCTGCCGCCGGGTCAGCCCGAAACAGGCGAAGGCGTCCGCGGTGGCCAACGCCTCCAGTTGCGCGGCGGTGAGACCGACCCGCCGGGCCAGGTCAGGCATGTCCCGGTACGGCCCACCGACCGCCCGTTCGGCCTCGATCCGCTCGGCCACGTCGGCGCCGAGGGTCCGTACGCTGGACAGGCCGAGCCGGACCGCCGGGCCGCCCAACCCCCAGGCGTGCGGCGGCTCCCCCGGCCCGCTGCCCCACCGGGTGTCCGGGGTGGACTCCAGCACCGCCAACGCCGCACTGGCGTTGATGTCCGGGCGACGAACCTCCACCCCGTGCCGGCGGGCGTCGTCGACCAGGGTCTGTGGGGAGTAGAAACCCATCGGCTGGGCGTTGAGCAGCGCGGCCAGGAACGGCGCCGGGTGGTAACGCTTGAGCCAGGAACTGGCGTAGACCAGGTAGGCGAAGCTCATCGCGTGGCTCTCCGGGAAGCCGTAACTGGCGAACGCGGTGAGCTTGCGGTAGACGTCGTCGGCCAACTCACCGGTGATGCCCCGCTCGGCCATCCCGGCGTAGAGCCGGTCGGCGATACGGGTCATCCGCTCGACCGACCGTTTGGCGCCCATCGCCCGGCGCAACTGGTCGGCCTCTGCCGCGTCGAAGCCGGCCAGGTCGATGGCGAGCTGCATCAACTGCTCCTGGAACAGCGGCACACCCAGGGTCTTCTCCAGGGCGTTGCGCATCAGCGGGTGCGCGAAGGTCACCGGCTCCTGGCCGTTCTTGCGCCGGATGAACGGGTGCACCGAACCGCCCTGGATCGGGCCGGGCCGGATCAACGCCACCTCGACCACCAGGTCGTAGAACTCGCGGGGCTTGAGCCGGGGCAGGGTGGCCATCTGGGCGCGGCTCTCCACCTGGAACACCCCGACCGAGTCGGCCCGGCAGAGCATGTCGTAGACCTCCGGGTCGTCCAGCGTCATGTCACCCAGGTCGAGGCTCTGGCCGATCATGTCGTAGCCGTAGTGCAGGGCGGAGAGCATGCCCAGCCCGAGCAGGTCGAACTTGACCAGGCCGACCGCCGCGCAGTCGTCCTTGTCCCACTGCAGGACGCTGCGCCCGGGCATCCGCCCCCACTCCACCGGGCAGACCTCGATCACCGGCCGGTCGCAAATCACCATGCCGCCGGAGTGGATGCCCAGGTGCCGTGGGAACGTCTGCAACTCGTTGGCGTACTCCACCACCTGCTCCGGGATGTTCTCCACGTCGACAGTGGCGACCGAGCCCCACCTGTCGATCTGCTTGCTCCAGGCGTCCTGCTGCCCCGGCGAGTAGCCGAACGCCTTGGCCACGTCGCGCACCGCCGACCGGGGCCGGTAGGAGATGACGTTGGCGACCTGGGCGGCGTGCTCCCGGCCGTAGCGGGTGTAGACATGCTGGATCACCTCCTCCCGACGGTCGGACTCGATGTCCACGTCGATGTCCGGTGGGCCGTCGCGTTCCGGGGCGAGGAAACGCTCGAAGAGCAGCCGGTGCCGGACCGCGTCCACATTGGTGATCCTCAACGCGTAGCAGACCGCCGAGTTGGCCGCCGAACCCCGACCCTGGCAGTAGATGTCCTGCTCACGGCAGAACGTGACGATGTCGTAGACCACCAGGAAGTAGCCGGGGAAGCCCAACTCCTCGATCATGTTCAACTCGTGGTCGAGTTGCGCGTACGCCGTCGGGTGCGCCTGCGGCGGCCCGTAGCGCTCCCGCGCCCCGTCGGCGGTCAGCTTCCGCAGCCAGCTCATCTCCGTGTGCCCCGGTGGCACCGGGTACGCCGGCAACTGCGGCGCGACGAGCTGGAGGTCGAAGGCCAACTCGGCGCCGAACTCGGCGGCCCGCGCCACCGCACCCGGGTACGCGGCGAACCGGGCCGCCATCTCCGCGCCGCTGCGCAGGTGGGCGGTGGCCGCCGCGGGCAGCCAGCCGTCGATCTCGTCCAGGCTGCGTCGGGCCCGGACGGCGGCGACGGTGGTGGCCAGCCGACGCCGGCCAGGCGTGGCGTAGTGCACGTTGTTGCTGGCCACCGTCGGCAGCCCGGCCGCGGTGGCCAGGTCGGCGAGCGCGTCGTTGCGGTCGGCGTCGACAGGATGGCCGTGGTCGGTCAGCTCCACCGCCACCGTCTCCGCACCGAAGAGCGCGGTCAGCCGGTCCAGCTCGCGGGCCGCCGCGTCCACCCCCTCGGTGAGCAGCGCGCCCGGCACGTGCCCCTTGCGGCAACCGGTCAGCACCAGCACGTGATCGCGTAGCTCGGCGGCGACCTCCTCCAACTCTCCGTAGACCGGGCGGCCCTTCTCCCCGCCGCGCAGTTGGGCGCGGGCGATGGTGGTGGCCAGCCGGGCGTACCCCTCATGGCCGTGCGCGAGCACCAGCAGGTGCGCGCCGTGCGGGTCGGGTTCGCCGTTCTGCGGGCCGGGCAGCCCGAGGGACAGCTCCGCGCCGAAGATGGTCGGCAGGCCCAGCGTGCGGGCCGCCTCGGCGAAGCGGACCACCCCGTAGAAGCCGTCGTGGTCGGTGACGGCGAGCGCGGTGAGCCCCAGCCGGGCCGCCTCCTCAGCCAACTCCTCGGGATGGCTGGCACCGTCGAGGAAGCTGAAGTTGGTGTGCGCGTGCAGCTCCGCGTAGGGCACCACCCCGTCGGGGCGGGTCAGCTCCGGTGGCTGGTACCGCTCACGGTGGCGGCTCCAGGCCGGGGAGTCTCCCCCGTCGGCGTCCACGGCGAGCGGGTCCACCACGTGCAGGTGCCGCTCGTCGCGCGACCGCCCGCCGCCGGAACCGCCGGAACCGCCCGACCCGCCGTCGCCCCGCCCGGAGCTGCCACTGCCCCGCCCGGAGAGCACCCGTTCCAGCTCCGACCAGGGCATCTTCGGGTTGTGGAAGCTCATTCCCGCACCCTCACCCTGATCGACTCGACCTCCGCGAAGTCGGGCTGTCCGGGTCGGCGGGACACCCCGACTTTCGGAATACCGAGTCGATCAAGCCCGGCTGGACGCTCAGTCATAGATCGCCTCCACCAACCACTGCCCGCCCTCGACGGCGAGCAGCAGGGCGGTGCCGTCGGCCAGGCAGACCTGGAACCGTGCCCGCCGCCGAGCCTCGGCCGGAGCCCACCACCGCTCGTCCACCGGCCACGGGCCGACCCAGCCGACGATCTCCGCCGGCCGGCCGGTGCCGACCACCAGCCGGGCGGGCGGAGCGCTCACCGCCAGCCGCGCGCTGATCACCACCGCCTCACCAGCGGCGTCGTGCACGGTCGCGGCGAGCGGGCTGGGCAGCACCACAGCCGGCGCGGGCGCCGGCAGCCGGCCGGGCCACGGTGGAACCCCGCCGGCACTGTGGTCGGCAGGCCGACCGGCACTGACGGCCCGGCCGCCGCCACTGGCGATCGGCTCGCCGGACAGCGGTGCCCGGCCGGGACGCGCGATCGGCGCACCGGACAACGGCGCCGGACCGGGACGCGCGATCGGCTCGTCGGACAGCAGTGCCGGGCCGGGACGTGCGGTCGGCTCGCCGGACAGCGGTGCCGGGCCAGGACGCGCGATCGGCTCGCCAGGCAACGGCGCCGGACCGGGACGCGCGATCGGCTCGCCGGGCAACGGTGCCGGACCGGGACGCGTGGGGAGGCGTTCGTCGCCCCACGGCACCAGTCGCACCTGGTCGGCCGGGGAGCGACCACCGCCGAGCACCGCGGTGACCACCGCTTCCGGGCCGAGGATGCCCTGCACCCGGCTCAGCGCCCGGTGCGCCCGTTCCCGCTCCTCGCCGGTCTCCCCCCACAGGCCGGCCTGCAGACCGGCCTGGGCGATCACCCCGTCCGGGATCAGTCGCAGCCGGATGATGCCGGCCGTCGGTCGGGCCGGTCGGGCGCCGGTGCGGCCACTGCTGCCGGAGAGCCACCCGTCGAGCTGCCAGCGCACCCGGTCGGCGATGGCCGCGGCGGTGAGCAGGCCGTCGTGCCGCCACACCCGGTGCAGCTCCTGCCCGTGCTCGGTGACCGCCTCGATGCCGAGCCGGGTGCAGGCCAGCCCGTGCCCGGCCAGCCGCTCATGCAACTGCTCAGCCAACGCCCGGGCCACGAACGCGGCCACGTCGACCCGGTCGATCGGCTCGTCCTGCTCGGCGGTCACCGTCAGGTCGGCCGGCGGCTGCCGGACGGCGAGTGGGCGGTGGTCCCGCCCGGCGGCCAGCCGATGGGCCAGCGCACCGTCGAACCCGAACCGGGCCAGCACGTCGCCAGCCGGCAGCGCGGCGAAGTCGCCGAGACTGCGCACACCGAGTCGCCGCAGCAGGTCGGCCAGCGCCGAGCGGCCGAGCGCCTCGACCGGCAACCCGGCCAGGAACTCCGGTGTCCCACCCGGTGGCACCACCCGACCGGAGCGAGCGGCCAACCCGGCCGCGAACACCCCGTCGGCGATGCCGACCTGGCTCTCCACCAGGCACGACTGGGCGACGTGCTCGATGATCCGCTCGGCGGCCGCCTCCTCGCCACCGAGGTAACGGCTCGGCCCGCGGGCGGCCACCGCGCAGGCGCCCGGACGGACCACCTCGACGCCGGCGACCAGCTCCTCCACTGCGGCGACCACCGGCTCGAATGCCCGGGCGTCCCGACCCGGGTCGTAATCCACGACGGTGAGCTGCGGGCAGCGACCCTGCGCCTCCCGTTTGCGCAGCCCTCGGCGCACTCCCTCGGCGCGGGCCCGCTCGGAGCAGGCGACCACCCGGTTGGCGTGCAGCACGGCGACCGGGCCGGTGGCCGGCACCCCGTCGACGATCTCGGCGGCGAGCACCGGCCAGTCCGGGCACCACAGCAGCAGGGTCCGTGCCGGCGTGCCGGTCACTCCCGACCGACCAGGGCGAGCGGCGCGGCCGGACGGCCCACTGTCGACGGCATCACACGCGGGATCACCCGGGTCAGCTCGTCGCCCGGCAGCCAGACCTTGATCTCCTTTGGTCGGGCAGCCGCCCCGCGCCCGCGCGCCGAGACGGTGACCTCCCGGCGGCGCAACCGCCCCCGGCCATGCCCGAGCCCTTCCCAGACTCCACGGACCACCTGCAACGTCACGTCCGCGCCGTCCCACCGGCCGTACGGGACGAGCACACTGCCGCGCTGCCGCGCCCGGGCGGCCAACCGGGTGGCGACCGAGGCGGAGACCGCTGCCGGCACGGTGGTGACCACGACGTCCACGCCGTCGATCAGCGCGGCGACCACTGTGGCCCACTCGGGGCCGGGATTCGGCACCAGGGCCAGCCGGTCCAGGGCGATGCCCAGCTCGGCGGCCGCGCCCGCACCGAACGTCGGCACACCGACCACGGCGCACCACGAGCCGGCCCGGGAGGCCTCGGCGAGCAGAGCCAACATCAGCGAGGTGCCACCGCTGCGCCGGGGCTGGCCGGCGGCAACCGCGATGGTGCTGCCCCGGCGCAGGCCTCGGTTGGGCAGCAGACCGGTCAGCTCGGGCACCACCGGCAGCACCCGGTGCCCGCCGGCCTGGTCGGGCGCGCTCGCCGGGCGCACCAGATCGGCCAGTGCGGCGGAACCGACCACCATGCGGCCCGCCATTGGACCAACTCCCCCGTCGTTGCTGTTGATCAGATCAGGACCGGCACGCCGTGCCACCGGCCGCCCGGCTCCCCCCGCGGGGCGGTCGGTGGCACGGCGGGATCAGGCGGCGAGGCCGTCCAGGGCCGGTTGGTGGGCAACGCCGAGTGCGGTCTCCACCACCGTGACGAACTGTTCGGCGGCACGGAGCAGATCGTCGGCCTCCCGGGCGCTGACCACCCGGGGGATGCCGGCCTCGGCGGCGGCGCGCTTGCTGGCGCCGGCGGCGAAGAACCGGGACCACTCGTCGAGCTCCGGAGCGACGGCGCAGAGGAGGACCCAGACGCTGGTGATCCGGTTGCGTCGGCTCGGCGCGGGTCGGGCACGCGCGGCGAGCAGGGCGGCCGCCGCGCGCAGCGCCGCCAGGTGGGCAGCCGCATAACGCAGACCGTCAGGTCGGGTCTGGCCGGCCTCGACCAGCCCACGCCGGGCCAACGTGAGCAGCTGGGCGGGGGTGCGGTGCGGCAGCACGTGCGCCGGCACCGTCGGTGCCTGAGCCGAGTTGGTCGGCATGGATGTCTCCTCCACATGGCCGAGGCGTCGCCCCGGCGCGCTGATGCCGCCGACGAGACGCCGAGGTCGAGTGGTGCGGAGGAAGACGCACCGGGTGTGGCCGGCCGGGTGTGGATGCTTCCCCACACCACACCCGGCCGGCGTACCGGCGGGTTCGTCGCCCGCCGCCCGGGGGTCGTGGGCGGCGAGCGACGATCCTGCCTGTCGGGACCAGGCTCGCGACTGCCCGGAAACCCAGGTGCGGCCCGCGGAGCCACACCGCCCGGAGCTGGCGCCGCGAAACGCCGCGCTCCGGCTGGTTGGAACGGGCGTTCGAGGCAATCGAACACTCGTTCTAACTGCTCCTGACAGTACACCTCCCCTCCGACGAAAATGCAACGTGTGACGCGCCAGGCGTGCGTACCGAGCGCGGCGGCTCAGCTCGGGGTCGGATAGTCGGGCGGGCCGGCGGCCGGGACGAGGAACGGGCCGGGGTCGCCCCACGCTGCCAGCGCATCGCGTAGTCGCGCAGCCGCTCCGGCGAGATCGACGAGGAAGATCCGTACAACATCAGGGATGTCGCTGCCTCCCGCGCGCCGGAGACAGCAACACCAGGGAAGTTGCGCGGATCTTGGCGCGAAGGTCGGTCACTCACCACGAACGGGACCTGTCGGGCTGGGTCCGATGGGACGGGATGGAACGTGGTCGGCTGAACCCGTCGCCGACTGACCGGGAAGAATGGCGACATGCAGCCACACCCGAACGTACGAGCGGTGCAGGACGCGCTCACCGCCGTCGGCGCGCTCGACGGCACCGGTGAGCCCAGCACGGTCCGTCTGCTTCCCGACGCGGTGCACACCGCCTCGGCGGCCGCCGAGGCGCTCGGCGTCGAGGTAGGCCAGATCGCCAACTCACTGATCTTCGACGCGGACGACGCGCCGCTGCTCGTGCTCACCTCCGGCGCGCACCGGGTCGACACCGCCAGCCTGGCGGCGTCGCTCGGCGTCACCCGGCTGCGCCGCGCCACCCCGGAGTTCGTCCGGACACACACCGGGCAGCCGATCGGCGGTGTCGCCCCACTCGGGCACCCGCACCCGCTGCGCACCCTGGTGGACACGGCGCTGACGGCGTACCCCGAGATCTGGGCCGCGGCTGGCGTACCGCAGGCGGTCTTCCCGACCACCTACACCGAGCTGCTGCGGGTCACCGCCGGCAGCCCGGCCGAGGTGGCGTGAACGCCGCACCGGAGCTCGTCACGCTGCACGTGTGGCGGACCTCCCGCGCCGCGCTGCCCCGGGCGCTGACCCGGATGGCGGTGGACCCACGCCGGTTGCGCTCCCTCCCGGGCGTTCGGTTCGGCAAGCTGCTGGGCACCGGAACCGGCACCGGATTCGGGCCGGGGGACGCCGACCTGACCCGGTGGGCGGCGCTGACCGTCTGGGACTCCCCCGCAGCGGCGGCCGGCTTCGACGACTCGGCGGTCGGGCGTGCCTGGGCGCGCATCGCCCACGCCTCCGCCCGGGTGGACCTGCGCCCACTGACCAGCCGAGGCGAGTGGTCCGGTCAGCGGCCGTTCGGTGACCCACCGGGTGGCCGGGTCACCGGCCCGGTGCTGGCGCTGACCCGGGCTCGGCTGCGGGTCCGCCGGGCAGCCACCTTCTGGCGGGCGATCCCCCCGGTGGCCGCCGCCCTGCGCGACGCGCCCGGGCTGTTGGCCCGGTTCGGGGTCGGTGAGGCGCCCTTGGGTTGGCAGGGCACGGTGAGCGTGTGGCGCGACCCGACGGACCTGGTGGCGTTCGCGTACCGTCACCCGGAGCACCGGGCGGCGATCATGCGAACCCCCACCGAGGGCTGGTACGCCGAGGAGTTGTTCGCCCGGTTCGAGGTGCGCGACGTGGTCGGCGACCGGTCGGTGCTCGGATGGGTCGCCGACGGTGGCCCGGAAACAGTGAAGGGTGGACGGGCATGAGGTTGGTGCGCTGGACGCCGGACGATCTCGTCCGGCGGCTGGACGACGTGGTGACCGTCTACGGCGAGGCGATGGGATACCGCACCGACCTGCTGGAGGCCCGGCGCGGTTACATCGCCACCCACGTCCGCCGGCCGGGTTTCCGGGCGGTCGCCAGCCTGACCAGCGAGGGTCACCTCGCCGGCTTCGGTTACGGCTACCTGGGCGCCTCCGGTCAGTGGTGGCACGACCAGGTGCACCGGGCACTGGACGCCCCGACCCGCCAGCGCTGGCTCACCCACTGCTTCGAGGTGGTCGAGCTGCACGTCCGGCCACCGGCGCAGGGGCACGGTCTGGGCGCCGGCCAACTGCGCGCGCTGCTCGGCATGGCCGAGGGTGACACCACGCTGCTGTCCACCCCGGAGGCCGACGAGCAGACCTCACGGGCCTGGCGGTTGTACCGGCGCTTCGGTTTCGTCGACGTGCTGCGCAACTTCCACTTCCCCGGCGACGAGCGGCCGTTCGGCGTACTCGGTCGGGACCTGCCCCTCGAACCACCGGCGTCATGACCCGACGGATCTCCTGGGCGCTGCTCGCCATCCTGGTGCTCGCCCAGATCTGCTACCCGCTCACCACCGGCGCCACCAGGGCCGGGCTCACCGTGGCCACCGTCGTGCTCGGGTGGCTGCTCTCGGTCGGCCACGCGCTGCTCAGCCGGGGCCCTCGGGTGGCGGCGGCGCTGGTCGCGGTGGCCACCGGCGGCGGGTTCGCGATCGAGGCGATCGGGGTGGCCACCGGGGTGCCGTTCGGCAGCTACGACTACTCCGGCGAGCTGGGCCCCAAACTGGCCGGAGTGCCGCTGATCATTCCGCTGGCCTGGACCTGGATGGCATGGCCGGCCTGGCTGGCGGCGGTCCGGCTGACCGGCGGCAGCGCGTCGCGGGCCGGCGGCAGCGCGTCGCGGGCCGGTGACAGCAGTGCGACGGCCGGCGGCCGCACATCGGGGACAGGCCGCGGCGGGTCGGCGGTCGGGCTGTGGGTACGACGGATCGCGCTGGCCACCGTGGGGCTGGCCGCCTGGGACCTCTTCCTCGACCCGCAGATGGTGGCCGAGGGCTACTGGGTCTGGCGGGACGCCACCCCGGCGTTGCCCGGCCTGCCCGGCATCCCGGTCAGCAACTACCTGGGCTGGCTGCTCTTCGCGGTGCTGATGATGAGCGCGCTGCGCCCGCTGGCCGGGCCGGCTGCCGAGCACACCGACCAGCGGGACCACCCGATGGTCGCGCTCTACCTGTGGACGTACTTCTCCAGCATCCTGGCCCACGCCATCTTCCTCGACCTGCCCGCCTCGGCGCTCTGGGGCGCCGCCGGCATGTCGGTGACAGCCGTACCGCTGGCGGTGACCCTGCTGCGTGCCCGGCGGGCTCGCGACACCCGCCGGGAGGACCACCAGCCGCACCGGCCCGGCGTCGACGCGACCCGATGACCGTCCTGCTCGCCCTGGTCATCGCCGTCGCCGCGTTGACCGGGCACACCTGGCTCAACGCCACCCGCTGGCTGCGCAGGCCCACCGACCAGCCCGACGAGGTCGACGAGCGGGTCGCCGTGCTGCTGCCGCTGCGCGACGAGGCCAACCGGGTCACGCCCTGCCTGCGCGCCCTGCTCGACCAACGCGGCGTACCCGGGCTGCGCGTCGTGGTCCTCGACGACGGATCCACCGACGGCACCGCCGACGTGGTCCGCGCGGTGGCCGGCGACGACCCCCGGGTGACGCTTCTCACCGGGGTCGCCCCACCGCCGGGCTGGCTGGGCAAGCCGCACGCCTGCTGGCAACTGGCCACCCGGGCCGACCCGGACGCCACCGCGCTGGTCTTCGTCGACGCCGACGTGGTGCTCGCCCCGCACGCCGTGGCCGCGGCCGTCACCGAGCTGCGTGCCGCCCGCGCGACGCTGCTGTCGCCGTACCCCCGGATCGTGGTGGCGACGGCGGCCGACCGGCTGGTGCAGCCGCTGCTGCAGTGGCTCTGGCTGACCTTCCTGCCGCTGCGCGCGATGGAGCGCTCGTCGCGGCCGTCGCTGGCCGCGGCGGGCGGCCAGTTCCTGGTGCTGGACCGGGCCGGCTACACGGCCGCCGGCGGGCACGTCGCGGTCGCCGACAAGATCCTGGAGGACGTCGAGCTGGCCCGGGCGGTCAAGCGGTCCGGTGGGCGGATCGCCCTGGCCGACGGCTCCCGGCTGGCCACCTGCCGGATGTACGACGACTGGCCGCAGCTACGCGACGGGTACTCGAAGTCGCTCTGGGCGTCGTTCGGGCACCCGGGAGCGGCGGCGGCCGTGGTGGCGTCGCTGCTGCTGCTCTACACCGCACCGCCGCTGATCGCGCTGGCCGGTGTGGCGACCGGCGCGCCGGGGGTGGTCGCCGCAGGCCTGGCGGGCTATCTGCTCGGGGTGGCCGGGCGGGTGGTCACCGCCCGGGCGACCGGGGGCCGGGGGTGGCCCGACGCGCTCGCACACCCCGTGTCGGTCGTGGTCCTCGGTTGGCTGACCCTGCGGTCGTACCATCTGCGAAAGCGACGCCGCCTGACCTGGCGGGGTCGCCCGGTCAGCTAGGAGGACGCGGAATGGCGCGGATCGTGGTCGTCGGCGCCGGGGTGGGTGGCCTCGCCACCGCCGCCCGGCTGGCCGCCACCGGGCACCAGGTGACCGTCTTCGAACGGGCCGGCACGGTCGGCGGCAAGCTCGGCCGGTACACGCACGACACCCCGGCCGGGTCGTTCCACTTCGACACCGGGCCGAGCCTGCTCACCCTGCCCGAGGTCTTCCACGACCTGTTCGAGGCGACCGGGGCGAAGCTCGACGAATACCTGGACCTGGTTCCGCTGGACCCGATCGTCCGGCACGTCTTCCCCGGCGGCGGCCCGGCACTGGATTCGTGCGCCGACCCGGTGGAGTTCGCCACCCGGATCGGTGCCGCCTTCGGCGACCGGGCGGCAGCCGACTGGCAACGGCTGTGGCGTCGGGCCGCGCGAGTGTGGAACGCCTCCTCGCGGGACATCCTGCGTCGTACCGTCGACTCCCCCCGCGACCTCGCGTCGCTGGCCTGGCGTGTCGGTGACCTGGCCGCCATCGCCCCGGGCCGCACCCTGCGTGGCCTGGGCCGCCGGCACCTGTCCGACCCGCGGCTGCGGATGATGCTGGACCGGTACGCCACCTACACCGGCGCCGACCCGCGGCGGGCGCCGGCGGCGCTGGTCGCGGTCCCGTACGCCGAGCTGGCCTTCGGTGGCTGGTACCTGCGCGGTGGGCTGGGCACGCTCGCCGACGCGCTGCTCACCCGCTGCCTGGACCTCGGCGTGGTCGTGCAGACCGACGCCACGGTCACCCGGATCGACGCCACCGGTGGCCGGGTGCACGGGGTACGCCTCGCCGGTGTCACCGCGCCGGTGCCCGCCGACGTGGTGGTGGCCAACGTGGACGCTCTCACCGTCTACCGTGACCTGCTGCCGCACCCGCGTCGGCTGGCCGGGCTGACCGACCGCAGCCTAGCCGGCTTCGTGCTGCTGCTCGGCGTCTCCGGCAGCACCGGGCTGGCCCACCACAATGTCTTCTTCCCGCGCGACTACGACGCGGAGTTCGACGCGATCTTCGGCGACCCCGGGCGCGGCGTACGGGCCCGGCCGGCGGCCGACCCGACGGTGTTCGTCACAGTGGCCGACGACCCGATGGTCCGCCCGGCCGGACATGAGGCGTGGTTCGTGCTGGTCAACGCCCCTCGGCAGGGCACCGCAGCGGGCGCTGTCGACTGGCGACGGCCGGGGCTGGCCGACGCGTACGCCGATCGGGTCCTGGACGTGCTGGCGCGGCGCGGCATGGACGTGCGCGACCGGCTGCTGTTCCGCGAGGTCCGCACCCCGGCCGACCTGGACGCGGCGACCGGCGCGCCGGGTGGCTCGATCTACGGCACCGCCGGCGGGCTGCTCCGCCCCGCCAACCGGGGCCCGGCCAACGGGTTGTGGCTGGTGGGCGGCTCCACCCACCCGGGCGGCGGGTTGCCGATGGTGACCCTTTCCGCGCAGATCGTCGCCGACGAGATCGGCCCCGCCTGGTAGGCGCGGGGCCGCACGCTCCGGGGCTCAGCCGGCGTCGAGCAGCGCGCGGCGGATGGTGGAGAGCAGCTGCCCGAGGCCGAACCCGGCCAACAGCACCCACACCGCGGTCGCCATGGTGATGGTGCCGGCGGCCAGCTCCGGCTCGATCAGCCCGGCCAGCCCCGCGACCAGCAGCCCGGCCAGCGCCACCGAGACCCGGGTGGGACGTTCGCCCACGGTGACCGCGCCGATGTCGCGCATGCCGGCGGCGACCGCCCGGGCTCGGACGTACTCGTGCAGCCAGGACAGCGCGCCACCCGCGACGACCAGCGCGCCCGGCGCGCCGAGCAGCCAGAACGCCAGCAACCACGCCACCTCACCGAGCCGGTCGGCAACCGAGTCGTAGACGTAGCCGAGTCGGGTGGTGCGGCTGGTGGCGACCGCCACCGCACCGTCCACGCTGTCCGCCACGGCGGCGAACAGCACGAACAACGCGCCCAGGAAGGGCCCGTTGCCCGGGCGGGTCACCAGCAACGGTACGCAGAAGCAGAGCAGCACCCCGGCCACTGTGACCGCGGTGGGGCTGACCCGCAGCCGGCCCAGCACATAGCCGACGTGGTACGCGAATCGCAGCCAAGCGCGGACCACCGGGGCCGCGACCCGAGGGTCGAACCCGCCGTGTAACCGCGCCCACGCCGTGGCGTACTGATCCCAGTTCAGCTGTGTGCCCACCACGGATCAACCGTCGTGCCGGGCATCAGGTGTCGCAGAAGCAACGTTCACACCCGCGCGCCGGCCTTCAGGTTCTGCCAGACCTCGCGCGTGGCCGTGGACCGGTTGAGGGTGATGAAGTGGATCCCGGGCACACCCTCGTCCAACAGTCGACGGCACATCTCGCTGGCCTGCTCGACGCCGAGCCGGCGGACGGCCTCCGGGTCGTCGGCGACACGCTCGAAGCGGGCCGCCAGCGCCGGCGGGAAGGGCGCGCCGGACAACTGCACGGACCGCTCGATGGTGCCGATCTGGGTCACCGGCATCACCCCGGCCAGGATCGGGGTGTCGCAGCCGGCGGCGGCCACCCGGTCACGCAGCCGCAGGTAGTCGTCGGCGTCGAAGAACATCTGCGTGATCGCGAATTCCGCGCCGGCACGGCACTTGCGGACGAACTGCGCGGTGTCGCTGGCCACGTCGGGCGAGCGGGGATGCTTGTACGGGAAGGCGGCCACGCCGACGCTGAAGTCGCCGGCATCGCGCACCAGGCGGACCAGGTCCTCGGCGTAGTCCACGCCCTCCGGGTGGCGGATCCACTCACCGCCCGGGTTGCCCGGCGGGTCCCCGCGGACCGCCAGCACGTTGCGCACTCCCACCCCGGCGAGCCGGCCGATCACGTGCCGCAGCTCGGCGACGGAGTGGTCGACAGCGGTCAGGTGGGCCATCGGCAGCAGTGTGGTGTCGGTGGCGATCCGTTCGGTCACCGCCACCGTGGTGTCCCGGGTCGACCCGCCCGCGCCGTACGTGATCGACACGAATGACGGGCGCAGTGACTCCAGCTCGCGGATGGCCTGCCAGAGCAGCCGCTCCCCGGCGTCGGTCTTGGGCGGGAAGAACTCGAACGAGAAGGTCGGCTGGCGCTCACGGATGAGCTCCCCGATCGCCGGTTGCGGATTGGGGAGGACCGAAGGAAGACCGAGCGCCACGACCCGACTCTAGCTGGCGACGCCACCGCGACCCAGGCGCTTCCCACCCGGTGACCCGTGCCGCCCCGCGCGTCCCGGCCCGGTGGGCGCACGGGTGTCGTACCCGCGGGGTAGGAATGGGTGGCGTGGGAGGGGCGGCGGGGGCGGCTCCGGGGTTTCGCGCGGGGGTCAGCAACCGAGCGGTGACGCCGGTCCCGGCCGGTCGGCCGGGCGGGTCGTCACCACACCGACGCCCGCCAGGAGGACCCGTGACCCCACCCGCAGCGCCGCGCCCCGCGCAGCTCGGGCCACTGCTGGCCCGCTGTCGGCTGGCCCGCGGCTGGAGCCAGCAGCGCGCCGCCGCCGAGTTGTGTGCCGCTTCCGGAGTGCCGACTCTGAGCCGGCATGAGGTGTCCCGCTGGGAACGACAGCGCCGCGTGCCCGGCGGTTTCTGGCTCGGCTGGCTCGCCGTCGTCCTGGACGTGCCGCTGGTGACGCTCGCCGAGGCCGCCGCAGCCACCCGTCGGGCCGGCTCGACAGGAGCCGCCGGTCCGGGCCGCACCGCACGGGCCGGGGCGCCACCGGCGGGGCGCACCGGTCCGGGCCGCACCGGCGGGACTACGCGTGGCGGGAGAGCGCGGGTCAGGACGACCCGCTAGCGTCGGGGAGTGACCCAAGCTGCTCCCGTGTCTCCCGTCGACCGCGCCGGCCTGCGCCAGCGCGTCGACAAGGCCCTCACCGAATTCCTCGCCGGTCAACGGGGCCGGCTTGCCGCCGTGGATGACGCCCTCGCCCCGGTGGCCGAGGCGATCGAGGCTTTCGTGCTCGGCGGCGGCAAGCGGCTGCGTCCGGCATTCGCGTACTGGGGGTTCCGGGGCGCTGGCGGGGTGGACGGCGACCAGGTGGTCACTGCCCTGGCCGCGCTGGAGTTCGTCCAGGCCAGCGCCCTGATCCACGACGACCTGATGGACCGCTCCGACACTCGCCGCGGCGAGCCCGCGGTGCACCGGCGGTTCGCCGCGCGGCACCGGCAGTCCGGCTGGGGCGGCGACCCGGACGGCTTCGGCGACGCAGCGGCCCTCCTGCTCGGCGATCTCTGCCTGGTCTGGTCCGACGAGCTGCTGCACTCCTCGGGCCTGGATCTCCAGGCGTTGGCCCGGGCTCGGCCGGTCTTTGACGAGATGCGCACGGAGGTCACCGTCGGGCAGTACCTCGACGTGTTGACGCAGGCCACCGGGGACACCTCGGTGGAACGCGCCAGCAAGGTCGCCCGCTACAAGTCCGCGAAATACACGGTCGAGCGTCCGCTGCTGCTCGGCGCCGCGCTGGCCGACGCGACGGCCGACGTGCGGACGGCCTACTCGGCGTACGGGCTGCCGCTGGGCGAGGCGTTCCAGCTCCGCGACGACGTGCTGGGGGTCTTCGGTGACCCGGCGCTGACCGGTAAGCCGGCCGGGGACGACCTGCGGGAGGGCAAGCGCACCTTCCTCGTGGCGGCGGCCGGGGAGGCAACCGACGACGCGGGCCGCGAGCTGCTGTTCAGCCGGCTCGGCGACCCGGAGCTGGACGAGCAGGGGGTGGCCCGGCTCCACGAGCTGATCACGGCGAGCGGGGCGCTCGCCCGCACCGAGCAGCGGATCGTCACGCTCACCGACGCCGCGCTGGCCGCCCTGACCGCCGTGGACCTCGACACCGAGGCCCGCCAAGCCCTGGTGGACCTGGCCATAGCCGCAACCCGCCGAGCCGACTAACCCACCGCCGCCCCTCCCCGGCCCCTCTCCCCCGGCCTCCGGCCCCCTCTCCCCCGGTCGA
>NZ_JAGPYA010000075.1:0-30335 GCF_018070245.1 Micromonospora sp. M61
TGCCCATCCGACCCCGGCACCGTGCCATGCGTCGGCCTGCCATCAGCGGTGAACCCGTCGAACGACGCACCATCCGCCGTCACCTGACGCGTAACGTCACCAGCCGCATTCCGATCCACCGACGTGCCATCCGCATACGACCACGTACTCGACCCGTCACCGCCGTACGCGATGGAGACGTCCTGGTTCCCCGGAAGGGTCCCCTGGGTGGGCCTGCCATCAGCGGTAAACCGGTCAAACGACGCCCCATCAGCCGTCACCTGACGCGTAACGTCACCAGCCGCATTGCGGTCCACCGACGTGCCATCCGCATACGACCACGTAGTCGATCCATCACCGCCGTAAGCGATCGACACGTCCTGCGCCGGCTGCCCATCCGACCCCGGCACCGTGCCATGCGTCGGCCTGCCATCAGAGGTGAACCCGTCGAACGACGCACCATCCGCCGTCACCTGACGCGTAACGTCACCAGCCGCATTCCGATCCACCGACGTGCCATCCGCATACGACCACGTACTCGACCCGTCACCGCCGTACGCGATGGAGACGTCCTGGTTCCCCGGGAGGGTCCCGTGGGTGGGTTTGCCATCAGCGGTGAACCCGTCGAAGACGGTTCCGTCGGGGAGTTGCTGGCGCACGGGATGGCCGTCGCTGTCGTAGTCGACGACTGTGCCGTCGGCGCTGGTCTCGGTGGGCACGTCGGTCTCCTCGACTGGCGGCGGGCATGCGCTTCGAGACTAGGAGCGACGACAGAGCAGACGGCAAGACACTTGTTCGGGGACGTCGGAGGCTGTTTCGGGAGGAACTTTGCGACGTCCTCGAACCGGCACGGGCTTTCAGCCGTTCTATGGCGGAACCTGGCTTGGGAGGTAGCAATGTTGGAAGTCGCTGTCGTGGCAGATCAGCCGATCTGGCGAGCCGGCCTGGAAAAGCTGGCCGGCGACGATCCGGATCTGCGGATGGTCGCGGCGGTGGCTGCGCTGACGGACCTGCCGGCCGGTGCGACGTACGACCTGGTCGTTCTGGATGCGGCGGAACCGGACGCATCGACGCTGGGGTTGGTCCGCGGGGCCACGCCGTTCGGGCATCTGCTGGTCAGCGCGGACTGGACGGGCCGCCCGAAGCTGATGGCGGCGATCCGGGCGGGGGCGCGCGGCTGCGTGAGCCGACTCGCGGAGCAGGAGGCGGTGCGGGAGGCCATGCGGGTGACCGCGCAGGGTGGCTTCTACCTGTGCCCGCGGCTGGCGGACCGGTTCCCGGCCGAGTTGCCGGGTTCTCCCGCCGACGAGCAGGGCGGGCTCGCACCGCGGGAGGTGGAGACGTTGCGGTGGATTGCGTCCGGCTTCACGCACTCGCAGATCGCCACCCGGATGGGCCTTTCGCAGGCGACGGTCAACACGTACGCGAAGCGGATCCGCGCGAAGCTGAACGCCAACAACAAGGCCGAGCTGACCCGCCGCGCGATCGAGCTCGGCCACTTGACGTCCGTGAAGAGCTAGAAGATCGTGCGTCCCATCATCATCAGGTGGCCGAAGACGCCGAAGACGCCCATGGTCAGCGGCGCGATGAGGATCGCCGCGAGGACGCCGAGCGCCTCGGCGCGGCTGCGGCGGATCGGCGGTTTGGGGCCGGGTCCGTGTGGCTTGGCTGGCGGCATGAACACGCTCATCGCGACTCCGGCCGCGATGACGAGCAATCCCGCCCCGAGCAGGATGACCGCTGCCACGCCGCCGGAGGTGGCGTACGCGCGGGCTGCGGCGACCAGCAGCCCGAAGACGCCGATGGTTGCCGCCCCGCCGAGAAGGTAGAGCTCGGTGGTGAACGCCGCTCCGCGTGCCCTGACGGCGATGGCGATGCAGATGAAGAGGGCGAGGATCACGGCGAACCAACGTCCGGAGAGGGCCAGCACGGGCATGGCCACGGCGAGGGCGAGGACCGGACCGGCCAGCACGATGGGCAGGATCCGGGCCGAGGTGTGCACGAGCTCGGGGATGGGCCGCACGGGCGTCCATGCTGTGATGAGGGCGGCGATGCGGCGGCCGAGGGCCAGCATTCCGGTGGCGACCGCAGCGGCGATCGCGGCGGATTCGACGGTGTCGGCTTCCAGGCCGGCGGTGAGTGCGACGGTCAGACCGCCCGCGAGCAGAGATACCTCGGCCGCGACGAAGATCGTTTCGGGCAGCATCGCGATCGCCATGAGCATCGCGGTGTTGGCGCCGATGGCGGCGCCGCCCCAGGCCCAGTCGCTGCCGCCGAGGCCACGGGCGATGAGCAGACCGGCGCCGGCGAGGCCGGGTACGGCGGTGAGCGCGACGGTCAGCACGAGGCCGACCGGCACCGCGGTGGGGCGTTGGCGCAACCCCCAGGCGGTGCCGAGCAGAGCCATGCTGGCGACGGTGAGCCCCACAGCCGCACCGGTGTCGGTGCCGTAACTCAGCGAGAGCAGGACGGCCGCCGCGATCAGCAGGATGAGGCCGAGGGCGAGCACGACAGGCCCGGGGTGGACGCCGTTGCGGCGTAGCTGTTCGGTTTCCTCGGCGACGGCCTCGTCGATGTCTTTGACGTCGAGGACGTCGACCGTGCCCCCTGCGAGGTCGTACAGGTAAAGCACCTCGCCATCGACGACGCCGGCCTGCAGCAGTGCGATGTCGAGGGCGAACGGCCCGGTGTCGGCACGGGCCAGTGACCAGACGGGTGGCAGCTGGTCGGAGCCGCCCTGGCCGCACAGTTCGGCGAGGCGGGGGGTGTATTCCCCCAGCGGGCTGAGCGACGGCAGGGCGATGTCGACGCTGCGGTAGGTGCCCACCACTGTGACACGGGTGTGTTCGTTCGCCATGCGACGGCCTTTCAGTTGACGGGTTCGAGCGCCGGCACGGGAACGGCGGTCTGGATGAGCTGGTTGGGGTGGCCGCGCCGGACCAGGACGCCGCGACCGGGCGGGCGCTGGGCGGCGCGTTCGTCGCCGAGGATGACGCCTTCGCGGTGGTCGCCGGAGAGCACGATGCCGCCGCAGCCCATGTCGCGGATGCGGCTGGCGAGCTGGTCGGACATGCCGGAGCGGACCATGCCGGCGACCCGGCGGGCGAGGACGAGGTGCAGGCCGACCTCGCGGGCCTGCGGGACGAACGGTATGAGCGGGGCGAGCACCGCCTGCGGGCCGCCGGCGAGCAGGTCGTAGTCGTCGACGACGACGTAGATTTCCGTGCCTTCCCACCAGTCGCGGGCTTTGAGCTGGGCGGGGGTGATGCCGGGCGGCGGGATCCGTTCCTTGAGTTTGTCGACGACGCTCTGGACGTAGACCCGTGCACTGTCGGCGTCACCGGCGTACGCGCCGAGGTGGTCGGGTCCCACGGCGTCCATGAGCGAGTGGCGGTAGTCGAAGAGGACCACCCGCATGTCGTACGGGGAGATGCGTTCGGTGAGCCCGGTCAGCCACGTACGCAAGAAGGTGCTCTTGCCGGACCCGGCGTCGCCGTAGATGAGGAAGTGCGGGTCGCCGGTAGTGAGGTCGAGTCCGACGGTGCGCAGGTCGTTCTCGGCGACGCCGATCGGCACGGTCTCGGGGGTGGCGGCGGCCAGGGTGGGCAGCTCGGTGACCGTGATGCGCTGTGGCAGCAGCCGGATCGGGGGTGCCGAAGGACCGGTCCAGTGCTCGGCGATCCGGGCGATGACGTCCTCCTGGGCTTCGCGCAGCCCGTCCGCGGAGTCGACGCCGTCGAGGCGGGGCAGCACGAGCTGGAAGTAGACGCCCGGTGCGCTGATGCCGCGGCCCGGCACCCCGGCGGGCACCCGGGCGGCGATGCGGCGGTTGACGTCGGATTCGCTGGGGTCGTTGAGGCGCAGCTCCATGCGGGTGCCGATGCTGTCGCGCAGGGCGGGACGGATGTCGTTCCAGCGCCCGGAGGTGAGCACCAGGTGCACTCCGGCGCCCAAGCCGCGCGCGGCGATCTCGTTGACCGCGGCTTCGGCGCCCTCGAACTCGGTGCGCAGCGCACCCCAGTTGTCGATCATCAGGAAGACGTGCGGGGCGCCGAGGTCAGCGAAGGTCTCGATGCCCTTGGCGCGCATGGTGCGTTCCCGTTCGACGATCAGTGCGCGCATCTCGGCGAAGGTGCGGCTGACCAGGTCGGGTTCGGCGCGACCGGCGACGGTGCCGACGTGCGGTGCCGCTGCGTACGGGTGAAGTGTCCCGCCGCCGAAGTCGATGCAGTAGAACCGCATCTCCTCGGGGGTGTGGGTGAGCATTCCGGCGAGCATGATCGTGCGCAGGAGTGAGCTGCGCCCGGTCCGTGGTGCGCCGACGGCGGCGAGGTGCCCGTGAGTGCCGCCGAAGTCCATGACCAGCGTTTCCTGGTCCTGTTTGACTGGCAGGTCGAGCAGGCCGATCGGCACGGCGAGGCGCCCGGACAGCGGCCAGACGTGGGCGGAGTAGCCGCGTTCCTCCTGGACGGAGGGCCGGCCGATCAGGTGGTCGAGGGCGAGCGCGGCGGGCAGCGGCGGCAGCCACACCTGGTGCGCGGGGCTGGTGACCGAGGTCAGCCGGTCCACCAGGATCTTCAGCTCGGTCGGGCCGGGCCGGGCGGTGAGCTGCGACTCGTCGGGCTCCTGCACGTTCGAGGTGTAGGTGCGCAGGTCGAACGGCAGCAGCGCGCCGTCGCCGCGGCCGGCGCTGAACCGTTCCTCCGCGCTGACGTAGGGGGCGGAGACGTGGGCGACGCGGAACCGCTGGTAGATCGACTCGTCCACTTTCAGGTACGCCGAGCCGGGGATCGGGGGGAGTTTGTACGCGTCGGTGGTGCCGATGACCGTTCGGCTCTCGGCGGCGCTGAAGGTGCGCAGGCAGATCCGGTAGGACAGGTGTGAGTCCAGTCCGCGCAGCTTGCCCTCCTCGAGCCGTTGGGTGGCCATGAGCAGGTGCATGCCGAGGCTGCGGCCGACCCGGCCGATCTGGACGAACAGCTCGGCGAACTCGGGGCGCCCGGAGAGCAGCTCGCCGAACTCGTCGACCACGATGAGCAGCGTGGGCAGCGGTTCGAGCGGGGTGCCGTCGAGTGCGGCGGCGCCGGCTGCGCGGCGAATCTGGTATTCGCGGACGGTGTCGACGTTGCCGGCGTCACGCAGGATCCGCTGACGGCGCTGCTGTTCGCCCATGAGGGCGGCGAGCACCCGGTCGATCATGGCGGCGTCGTCGGCGAGGTTGGTGATCAGCCCGGAGACGTGGGGCAGGCCCTGCAGCGGCGCGAACGCCGCGCCGCCCTTGAAGTCGATGAGGACGAAGCTGAGAAGCTCCGGCGAGTGGGTCAGCGCGAGGCCGGTGACCAGCGTACGCAGCAACTCGCTCTTGCCGGAGCCGGTGGCGCCGACGATCAGACCGTGCGGCCCGGACCCGCCCTGCGCGGATTCCTTGATGTCAAGCACGACGGTCTGGCCGTCGCCGTCGACCCCGATCGGCGCGCGCAGCATACGCGGGTCGCCGGCGGTGACCCATCGGCTGGTGACGTCGCCGCGACCGGGGTCGGTGCCGAGGATCATCTCGCTGAGCGAGCGGGTGCGGGTGAGGACCTGTTCGCGTTCGTCGCTGAGCCGCAGCGGCGCGAGGTTGCGCGCGATGAGCTCGGCCAGCAACGACGACACGTCGTCGGGCCGGCAGCGCAGCGCCGGGGTGACGACCAGATCGCGGCGTCCTTCGGTGACCACGTGTCCGGCGTCGTCGAAGCGGATCCGCAGGTCGACCCGGCTGGGTTCGTCCAGCTCCCGCTCGCCGCAGAAGATCAGAGTGAGGCCGAGCTGGGGTCCGGCCCCGGCGAGCAGGGCGGCCATCAGGTCGGAGCGGCCCCATTCGGAGAACGGCGCGAATCCGGTGAAGAGCACGACCAACCGCCGCTGCTTGGCGGCGGGGCGATCGCCACTGAACCCATTACGCCGGGTGGTCTGCAGTTCGGTGCGCTGGGTGAGTTCGGCCTGCAGGAAGGTGGTCAGGACGTCGGGGCCCTCGGCGACCAGCGACACCGATCCGCTGTCACTGCGGGCGTCCGGCTCGAAGGTGTGCGGCAACCACTTGGTCCATTCCCAGTGTTCAGAGCTGGCGGTCTCGACCACCAGGGTGACGTCGTCGGGGGCGTGCAGGACGGCGATCTGGCACAGCAGGGCTCGGGTGAGCAGGTCGGTGCGGGCCGGGTCGCCGACGACGCTGATGACTCCGGCGTTGCCGACGTCGATGATCATCGGCTGGTTGTCGAGGTGGCCCATCCGGTCGATCAGGCGGTGCGCCGCCTGCATGGAGTCCCAGTCGTAGTCGCCCAGCGGATCCATCTTGGGGTCGAGCTCGATCGGGGTGGCCAGCCGTACGGCCCCGTGCCCGATCCGGACCCGCAGGAAGTCGGCGTCGTCCTGGCGTCGTTCCCACACGCGGTGCCGGTTGATGCTGATCGACCAGAGCCGCTGCGGGTCGGGGTTGGCGAGCGCCGCGACGGTCCGTTGGGCCTGGGCGACCTCGCGGGCCTGGTCGCGGGCCAGCGCGAGGTGCCGGCGGTAGCGGATGCGCTGCTTGCGGGCGGTGCGGCCGCTGGTGCTGCGCTGCTGCATCCGCATCGCGATGACCGCGCCTGCGGAGGTCACGAAGAACAGCACACCAATGATGATCAGCGCGGGTTTGCCAAACGTGATCATGTACGCGGACATGCCGACGCTGCTCAGCAGCGGCAGAATCAGCGTCCACGCGGAGTTCGCCTGGTTGTCGGTGGGCGGTTCCGGCGGGCTGGGCAGGGTCACCGTCTGCTCCGGCAGTTGCGGCAACAGCATCCGGGCGGGCCGGTGGAAGGCCAGGCGGCTCATCAGGCTCCTCAGCCTCGGACGTCGAAGTCGACGTCGGTCAGGTCGGCGGCTTCCAGCGTGCTGAGCTGTTCGTCGGTGGGATCGTCAAGGGTGCTGATGCGCCCGGCGTGCTGCTCGGTCATCGCCTGGAAGACCTTGCGCGCGTACCGGCCGTTGCCGAAGCCTTCGCCGCGGTCGATGGTGGCGAAGAACTCGGCCAGTCGGTCCTGGGCGCCGTCGGAGAGCCGATAGTCGTGGTCCTTGGCCTGTTTCGCGACGATCCGTGCCATGTCGACCTCGGAGTAGTCGTCGAAGGTCAGGGTGCGCGAGAACCGGGACGACAGGCCCGGGTTGGCGGCGATGAAGTGACGCATCAGGTCGGGGTAGCCGGCCACGATGACGACGACCTCCTCGCGGTGGTCCTCCATGAGCTTGACCAGCGTGGAAATCGCCTCGCGGCCGAAGTCGCTGCCCTGTCCCTCGGGCACCAGCGCGTACGCCTCGTCGATGAACAGCACCCCGCCGAGCGCTCGCTCGAACGCGGCCTGGGTCTTGGGTGCGGTGTGCCCGACGTACTCGCCGACGAGCATGCCGCGGTCGACCTCGACGAGATGGCCGCTGCTGAGCATGCCCAGCGCGGCGAGCAGTTGACCGTAGAGCCGGGCGACGGTCGTCTTGCCGGTGCCGGGGTTGCCGGCGAAGACCAGGTGCCGGGACATCGGCGGGGGCGCCAGGCCGGCCTCGCGGCGCCGTTTCACCAGGTGCATCAGCTTGACCATCGTCCCGACGTCCTGCTTGACGCGGGTGAGCCCGATCAGCTCGTCGAGTTGGTCGAGCAACGGCTGCAGCTCGACGGTGTCGGGCTGCAGGGCCATGCCGGCCGCCGAGGTGGCGACCGTCGCCGGGGCAACGCCCGCCGCCGGAACGGCGACCGAGGGCCAGCGCGCCGCGCCGACCCCCGAGCTGTGACATTCGGTGAAGGTCGCCGACGCCCGGTCGCCCTGGCTGACGTCCTCGTCCGTTTCGCGTACGGCACACCGGTGGAACGCCGGGTCGGCGTCGTCGCCGATGTATATGGCGGGATAGCCGGTACGCGAGAACGTCGAGTCGGCGATGCTGCCGTGGGCGCCCGCTCCGAAATACATGCCGTTCTTCTTCGTGTCGGTGACCGTCAGTCGCCGCACTGACGGGCGCGCGCCGGTCCAGACAGCTATCCCGCTGCCACCGATCTCGGCGACCTCGCAGTCGTCGAGCATCGGCTCGGCGTCGACATCGATGAAGATGCCGGCGGCGCCGCAGCCGCGTACGGCGGTGCGCGTGATCGCCGGGGCGGCACCGGCCGCGATCTCCACTCCGGTCTGGGCGATGTCGCGGATGACGCAGTCCTGCAGCAGCGGCCGGTGCGGGGTGTCGACCCGTACACCGGTGTGGCACCTGGCCACGGTCAGCCCGCGCAGCTGGGCGTCGGCGGTCTCGTCGATCTGGATGCCGCCCAGCTCGGCCCGCTCGACCCGGCCTCCGCGCACGTGCAGGATCGCCGCACCGGAGGCGCGCACGCCCAGCTCGGAGGTGCCCTCGACGGTGACGTCGAGCAGGGTGACCGCCGCCGCGCCGGTCAGGTGCACGGCGGTGAATCCGCAGTTGGTCACGGCGCTGTCGCGCATCAGCAGCCGGCTGGCGCCGACCGCGAAGACGCCGTTGGCGGCAGCGGTGCTCAGCGCGCCGCCGCTCCAGCGAACCTCGGCGTCGTCGAGAAGGGCGAGCCCGGTCTGCACGCTGTCGGTCACTGTGGAATTGCGTACGCCCAGCCGGCTGTGCTGGGTTGCCAGCACCCCGGAGGTGCCGGCCCGGTTGACGGTGGTGTCCACCAGCAGCGCGCCGGACGTGCCGCCGGCGACGAACCCGGCCCCGCCGGTGCGGCTGATCTCGCAGTTACGCACGACGACGCCGGTGCCCTCCGGCGGCTCGGCGATCTCGTGGTCGTCGGCTCGGCCGGGCCGCACGGACGCCCACCAGGCGCGGTCGCCGGGCAGGTTGCCGAGCACGCGGACGCCGTCGCCGCCGACGTCGTGCACCTGGCTGCCGGACAGGCGCAGCACGCTGGCGTCGCGGACCTCGATGCCGGCGTCGGCGGCTCCGCCGATGTCGCAACCGGTGAGCACAGCCGAGGCGTTCCCAGCGAGGCGGACCGCGACCCCCGGGGTGTCGGTGAGCACGGCGTCGGTGAGTGTGAGCACGGCCGACCCGGTAGCGGCCACTGCGGCTCCCGTGACCCGCAGCCGTTCGGCGTCGAGCCTGGCCCCGTCGGCCACGCCCACCGCGACGCCCTCGGCGCCGTCCACCGAGCAGCCGGTCAGCCGGGCCGTGGCACGGCCGGTGAGCTGCACCGACCCGGCGGCGACACGGCTGTCCTCCAGGTTCAGGTGCCCGGAGGTGACTGTGACATCGCCGCGGATCGTCAGGCCGCGCGCGGTGACCGTGCCGGCGCGCACCATCAGGGCGGGCCCTTCGGCCGCGACCAGCTCCACCAGACCGTCCACGTTCTCGGCCATGACGGTGACCGTGCCGTCCAACACGAGGCACTCGCGGTAGGTGCCGGCCGCCACCGCCACAACAGTGCCCGGCTTGGCGGCGCGCACGGCCGCACCGATCGTGCGGTGCCGGCTCCACGCCCGGGTGGAGACCCGTTCGATCTTGGCGGCGGCCACCTCAGGACGCACAGTTCGCCCGCACCTGGGCCAGGACGATCCGCGCCTGCTTTGCCCCGGAGGCGTCCTGCGCGTCGAGCCGCACGGCGATCTGGTTGCGGTGCACCGGGAAGGTCCCGACGCCGACCCAGGTCCCGGCGGCCTTGCGCTGGTCAACAGTGAAGTTGGCGTACGGCGTGCCGGAGGTCCCGGTGGTGATCGTGTATTTGACGCCGTCGGCGAGTGTGGTTCCGGGCACCGCCGGCACGTAGACGCCGACCTGGCAGGAGGTGATGCGCTCGCCGGTGCTGAACGACCATGTCGCCGTCTGCGGCTGGGTCTGCTCCGCGGTGGGCAGGGGCAGCGTCTGGAACGTGCCGCGGCAGCCGTCCTGCTTCCAGCCGCCGGTGCCGATCGTCCGCCACTGCGCGGTGCGGCCCTGGGCGTCGAACCCGCGGTCGGCACGCGCCTCGCAGTCCCAGCCGGCGACCCCGGTGAAGCCCGCGACCGGCGGGGCCGAGCTGGCCGGCGCCTTGCCCTTGAAAGCCGCCTTCTGGGCGGGGCTCATCGGCTTGACCAGGTGCCAGAACACCCCGACGACGACGGCGCCCACCGCTACCAGCGCGGTCACGGTGATCAGCGTCGGCAGCCGGACGGTCCTCCGCTCACTCGCCGGGCGCTCGGCCGCGTGTTCGACGAAGGCCCGGACGAACTGGCCGCGCCGGCTGAGCTCCTCGGACGCCCGGTGCTCGACGTCCGGCCCGGCCGGATGTTCAGTTCTCGTTGCCCCAGTCATGCTGCTCCGCGCTCGGCTTGCCGGTGTGTAGCTGACCCGGATCATCGCGCACGCTGCGGGGACGCGGCCAAGCCCCGCGAACAGGGGACATGCGCCGGTCCACCCGCGTGGCAGGGTCAAGCAGCGAAGGCTCCAACGGCTGGCGTACCAGCCCGCGCAGTGACGCGCAATGGAGTGGAACCATTACCGGTGGTAATGGCCCCACTCCATTGTCAATGTGCCTCGCACCCCGTTGTCACTTACCCCGAGTCGAGGCGTCGTGCCACCGCGCGTGTCCTCTGGTGCGTGCTGAACTTCCGCGTCACAGGCGTCACACGATGGAGATCGACCGCACCTGGGTGTTGCCCTTGGTGTCGACGTACACCTTGTAATCGCCGACGGTGTAAGTGCCAGCAGCGTTGTTGTTGATGGTGAACGTGCCCGTCACAGCAGACTCGCTGCCGTCGATGCGGGTCTGCTTCACCGTGATGGTCAACTCGTTGGTGTTGCCCTTCAGCTTCTTGACCACGGCCGACGGCTTCGCGTCGACGGCCGCGTTGGCGACCGTCACGTAGACGGCGTCGGGTGACGAGAACTCCGCGTTCTTCTGCCCATCACCGAACACGAAGAAGCCCCGCTGTTCGACGGCACCGCGCGCCGGGAACGGATCCGGGTTGGAGGCCAGGTACGTCGGGTTGAGCTTGTACAGGTCCGTCTTGGAATCCGCGAGGACGGGCTTCACCCCGGCGTACGGCGCATCGGTGATCGCGAGGTTGACCGACAGGTAGATGGCGTTGGGGTTGGTGGCCGAGATGCGCGAGGAGAAGTACTTGTCCGCGCTCTGCCCCGCGGGAACGGCCAGCGGCACAACCGCGCCGCCGACGAGGATGTTGAACTGGAAGCCGCCGTAGCCTCCGGCGACGAACTTCGCCCAAGCCGCGTCCGACATGTGGTCGGGGCGCTCCACCTTGAACTCCAGACGCATCGGCGCCACGTACGAGTTGTTCAGGTACTCGGCGTCGTTCAGGGGCAGGTAGACCCCTCCCGGCTCGTGGCCCAGTGCGAAGGCCGCCTGCGTCGGGGCCGTGTTGCCGCGCCCGTTCCACATCGGGATGTTGAACGAGGTGGCGCCGAGCAGGGCCTGGTTGCCCAGCTGGTTCGCGCCGACAGCCGGCGACGCGTCCTTGTAGGTTCCGATCGTGACGTCGAGCAGGTCGAGGTCCGCGCGGTCGGCGTTCAGCCCCGGCATGTCCGCCCACATGAACTTGGCGCCGGCGGGCCCGGAGTAGCGGGCCATCTCCAACATGCCGTCGGCCATGATCTTGGTCATCTGCACTGCCGAGTCGACCTTCATCCGCTCGTTGGCCGTGTGCCACCAGCGCTCGTTACCCGGGATGACGGCGCCGAAGGCAGTCATCTTGTTGCGGAAGTTGCTGGCCAGCGTGCCACCGGTGGTGCCCTGTGGGTACACCACGTCCCGGAGGGAATACGGATCCGCGAACTCCTGCGGGCTGTGGTCGATGGAGGCCTGGTAGCTCCCGAACTGAAGAGCCGTCAGCGGGTTGTCGTGAGTGACGTACAACCCGGCGCCGATGGGCGAGCCAAGGCTGCCGATGGTGAACCCCTTTGACTGGAAGGCGTCCGTGACCGCCGCCGTCGCCTGGCCGGAGTCAGCCGCGTTGAGGTGCATGCTGCGCACGTACATCGGCATGCTGAGGCTGCCGGAGGCGTCCGTGTAGAAGCGCGTCGGGGTCTCTGAATTGATGTTTCCCATGAGGGCGAAGGTCAGGTTCGGCGTGCCGTTGCTCGCGTTGCGCAACAGATTCGCCGGGATGCCCATGTACTTCCCGATGTAGGCCTCGCCTTCGACACCGTCGCGGAAGAACAGGTCGGCGATGCCGTCGGCGGCCTTCTTCAACTGCATGTCGGCGGCCGTGTCTCCCAAGGAGCCGAGCCCCTTGGAGAGGAGGAACATCCCCCACACGACGGCGTTCTTGCCGTACTGCGGGGTCGGCATCTCCATCGCCACATTGGTGTTGATCTCCAGCGTCAGCGAGTCGCCGCTGATCGTGGTCTGAACCTTGGGCGTGGTGCCGGAAGCAGCCGGGAGCCAACCCTTCGTGGTCGCGGCGGCGACGATCGCCGACACGAACCGGTCGCGCTCGGCGGAGCCGGCCCCCGCCACATCGAGGGTGAAGATCGCCCGCGAGGCGATCTGCGTGGTGCTGCCGTAGGCGATGTCCTTGAGCGTCGGGTCGCCTTCGCGCAGTGTGACGCCAGCCGTGGCATCCGTCAGCCGGAAGGCCTTGGCGCTGTCCGCGGACAAGCTCATCGACACCGCCGGGGTCACCGATCCGGAGTTGCCGACGATGACCGGGAACCGCGAGTCGGAGGTGTAGGCCGCGATCGGGGTTTCTTCCCGATTGAGGTTCTTGTAGGCCCAGTTGTCGTAGAAGCTCGGGTTCGAGTTGTACGGGATGGACTGGAAATTGGCGGTGTTCGCCGCCGTGGGCGTGCCGGGACCGCCGTCTTCGTAGATTCCCATGACGATGCGGATGCGTCGGTCGAGGGGCAACCCCGCCTTGAGCAGCGCCTTGGCCGCGAGCAGCGTCGCCAGCGTCGGACCGCTGTCGTCCTGAATGCCCGCCCCGTAGACCCAGCCGTCCTGGACATAGGGCGAGTGGTAGGCACCAGGAGTGCCGAGGTTGCCGTCGGCGTCCCGCCAGCGCGCCAGCTGCGCCGGCGAAACGGAAGACGTCGGCGAGTCGAGGTGACTCAACGCCATGACCATTTCCGGGGCGTCCGGGTCACCGATCTCCGCGTAGACGTACTTGTCGGCTTGGCGTTGGACGACCACCGGGAAACCCAGGTCAGTGGCCAGCTTGACCACCCAGGCGAGCTTGGCGACCTTGCGGTCGTACTCGTTCTGGTTGGCTTCGGTGTTGCTGACCGGGAAGGGGTACTCCGTCGCGGCCGTGCCACCCCGGGAGATGGAGTCGTAGCTCGACCCGTCGAGCATCGCCCCGACCAGACTGAGCGGGTTGTAGGTGCCGTCCCCCGCCCGCGCGCTGCTGACACGTCCAGCCAACGCCTCGACTTCCGCGTGGATCGCGTCGCGCTCGGCGTCGGTCACCGACAGGTCGTAGGTGACACTCGGCTGGAAGCGCTCCCCGGAGCTGGTCGGGGACGCGCTTGCCGGGGGCGCAACGGTCGCCACGAGGGTCACGGCGAGCAGGACGGACAAGGTTAAAGTCGGTCTATCTCTCATGAAAACTCCAGAACAGGGGGAAGATCAGTAGCGACAGCACACACCAGCCGTGCCGCCAGTGGCCCTCCGAGTGGGATATCTTGAGGATCATCTGAGAATCCGCCGGTGCCGTCAGCACAGCCGCAGCCGTGGCCCGCCTCGCGTACGGCCTCCATCAGGCCGGCATAGCCAGACCGCCGGCGCGAGGACGCGCCCACCGGGCCGCTTGACGAGTGGCTGACCTCGTCGAGCTCACACTGGGTCTGGCAGGTCGATGAGCGCGAGCTTGGCCGGGTCGTTCACAGCGGTGATCTCGGTGATGTGGCCATCGACGACGGTGAAGGCGAGCAGTGACAGCGGGGTACCGTTCTCGTCCCAGGAGACAACGCCGGGGCGGCCGTTGACGGTCGCTGCGTGTCCTCGTGCAGCACCGCCCCCTACCTGGGCGCGGGTGGCGACATTGGTGGCTCCGAGCGTGACGAACTGGCCGTCCTGGGTGTGGACGGTGAACTTCACGTCGGGGTGGAGAACCTCCAGCAGCCGCTCGAACTGGCCCTCGCGGGCCGCAGCCAAGAACGCCTCGACCACCTCACGTTGCTGCTGTCGATCGCTCGCGGACTGCCTGGCGGCCTGCACCTTCTGGCGGGCGCGGCTGGTGAGCATCTTGGTCGCGTCGGTGGACCTGCCGAGGATGGTGCCGATCTCCCCGTGGGGAACGGCGAACACGTCGTGCAGCACGAACGCCAGGCGCTCGTCGGGGCGCAGCGAGTCCAGGACCGTCATCAGCGCCAGGCCCACCGAGTCACCCAACGCAACAAGCTCTTCCGCAGCCGGACCATCGTCGAGCGTCACGGCGAATTCGGGCAGATGGTCGTCGAGTGGGACTGTGGGGCGCGTGCGGCCCGAGCGTAGGAGATCAAGGCTGATGCGGCCGACCACGGTGGTCAGCCAGCCGCCGAGGTTGTGGATGGTGTCGGTGTCTTGGCGGGAGAGACGCAGCCACGCCTCCTGGACCGCGTCGTCGGCGTCGGCATGCGAGCCGAGTACGCGGTAGGCGACGGCTGTGAGCCGGCCGCGGTGCGCCTCGAAGGCCTCGGCGATCGGGTCGGCGGGATGGTTGCCCGACATGGTGTTACCTCCCTGGAAGCTGCTCCGTCATAGGGGTGACGGGCACCAGCCCCGCGAGGTAACCCCGAGCAAGGAGAGCATCCTGCCATGCAGAACCGACTGAAGAACAAGAACACCATCAACCCCGACGTGTGGACGGCGGTCGGGCACCTGCAGAAGGCGATTGCCGCCGGGGGCGTCGACCCGAAGCTGCTCGCGCTGGTCCATCTGCGCGCCAGCCAGATCAACAGCTGCTCGGCGTGCGTCTACGCCAGTGTCGCCGGTGGAAAGAAGGCCGGTGATACCGACGAGCGGCTGCACAACGTAGCGGCGTGGCGTGAGGCGCCGTTTTACACCGATGCGGAGCGCGCGGCACTGGCGCTGGCCGAGGCCGCCACCCGGCTGCAGGACGGCGCGCAGGGAGTCACCGACGAGATCTGGGAAGAGGTGAACACCCATTTCACTGAGGAGCAGATCGGTGCGATCAACCTGGAGATTGCACTGACCAACTTCTTTAACCGGATCAACCGCACCATCGAGGAACCGGCCGGCCAGACCTGGGGCTGAGCCTCGGGCCTGACAGGTGCCGCTGCCGTGGCCCCCGTCATCTGCCTCGTCTGCGTACAAGCAGCGCCAGGACGCCGAACGCCGCCGTCGTGATGGTGCCGACGGCGGCGATGCCCGACGTGGCGGTCGCGTCTGCCTCACCCCAGCCGGCGAGGACCGTCAGCAGCACCACGGTCACGAGTCCACTGCCGGCGGTGAGCCAGATCCAGCGCTCCATGACGCCCTCCCGGCCGTCTCTGTCGCCCGTGTCGTTCGGGAGATTCATCGCAGTCCCCTTGTCCGCGTTCGCCAGTCGGTCGTGTCCGACCGGGTGCATGCCGCCACTCGCTCCACTAAGTAGACACTCAGCGATGGGAACATGCGAATGGGAGGATACTGATGAGATTCCCACGCCCAAAAGGACATTCTGGTCAGAGTGGTGCAGATGGCATGCGGTTTGCGATGTGTGCCCAGCTCAGCCGTAGTAGCCCATGAGCGCATGCGCAGGGCCAGGAACGCTTCAACGGCTGCTCGCGACTGGTGCCCGGGCCGACAGGCATGAGTTGTGTCGTTTGGTCGTGGGAGACTCTCGCGCCGTGGACGTTGACGAGTTTTGGGTGGTCGTGGAGTCGGCCGGGGCGGGTCTCGACGGACGGACCGGCGACGACGGTGAGGCCATTGCCGCGGCGTTGGTGACGCGCTTGGCCGCAACATCATCGGAGCGCATCCTCGAGTTCCAGGAGCTGTTCGATCAGCTCCATGACGCCCTCTACCGCTGGGACGTGTGGGCGGCTGCCTACCTGATCGGCGGAGGATGCTCGGACGACAGCTTTATCGATTTCCGGGCGGGAGTCATCGCGCTCGGGCGCGAGTGGTACGAGCGCGTCCTGGCCTCCCCAGACGGACTGGCTGACCATCCCGTGGTGCGAAAATCGGCGGCCGAGAAAGATGACGGCGCGCTGTTCGCCGAGTCGGTGAACTACGCAGCCAGCGAGGCCTACGAGCAGGTCACGGGGGGCGACGACGACGACTTCTATGAAGCGATGAAGGCCCGCGAACACACTGCGGTCGGCATCGACGAGGCCCGTGAGCCCGACATGGGTGAGGACTTCGATTTCGACAACGATGACGAGATGCGCAAGCGGCTACCCCGGCTGGCCGAGCTGTTCCTCGATCCCAGCGAGGGTTGATCTCGGCAGCAGAGCCAGGACGCTTGGAGACGGCGCGGCCAAGCCAGGCCAACGGTGTACGACTCGGACCGGACCCGGGGCCATCATCGGATGTTGATTCGCCGGCGCAGCGAGGTCGTGTCGGACATTCAGCAGAACCGCCGTCATCACCACCGCGAAGTCCGCCGGGGCAAGGTCATCCCCGCCGTCCCTTCCCGCCGTGGCCCCCGGCGCCGACGCCCAGACAAGCTGCACGCCGACAAGGGCTACGACTACTCCCACCTGGTCGCTGATCCGCGGAACTTCCGCGCCTGCCCAGCTCGTGGGAGCAGACGGGGGGCTCGATTTCCGGTCACTCCTGCGGCGCGATCAGCCGGTCGTCGGTGGCGTCGCGGACCGTGATCGCCTCCACCGGACACGAGTCGGCGGCATCGAGGACGACCTCGGCCGGGGCGACGACGTCGGCCAGCGGCGCGGACAGGCCGCCAACCAGGCGGAAGTGCTCGGGAGCGGTACCGGCGCAGACGCTCGTGCCGATGCAGCGGCGCGAGTCCACCCCGATCCGCCACGTCGTACTCACCAGGCCACCGGCATGCCGAGCAGGCCCCGCACCAACATGCCCCGCTTCCAGTCCAGCTCGGCTTCCGGTACGGCGAGCCGCAATCCGGGCAGGCGGGTCACGAGGGTGGCGACGGCGACCTGCAACTCCATGCGGGCAAGCTGCGCGCCGACGCAGTGGTGTACGCCGTGCCCGAAGCCCAGGTGCGGGTTCTGCTCGCGGTCGAGATCCAGCCGGTCCGGGTCGGCGAAGACGGTACCGTCCCGATTCGCCGATGACAGTGAGCCGAGAACCGGCTCACCTGCCCGGACCAGCACCCCGCCGACCTCGACGTCCTCCTTGGCGTACCGGGCGAAGGAGGAGCCGACGCCGAGCGGCACGTACCGCAACAGTTCCTCGACCGCGGCCGGCACCAGCGACGGGTCGGCCCGCAGCCGAGCGAGCTGGTCCGGGTTGTGCAGCAGGACGTAGACGAAGTTGGGGATCTGGGTGACCGTGGTCTCGTGGCCTGCCGCGAGCAGCCCTCCGGCCAGCTCCACCAGCTCGGTCTCGCTGAGCCGATCCTGATTCTCGTCGCGGGCCCGCACCAACGCGCCGAGCAGGTCGTCGATCCCCGGCTCGCGGCGGCGCTCGGCGACCAGATCACCGATGTAGCCCCAGAGATTGTTCAGGTACTCCTGGATCGTTTCCAAGGGCAGGGAGGTGGTCGAGACGATCGCCTCGGACCAGACGTGGAAGCGGTCCCGGTCGGCGTACGGGACCCCGAGCAGCTCGCAGATCACCTGGATCGGCAGCGGCGTGGCGACGTGCTCCACCAGGTCGGCCGGAGGACCGAGCCGGACCATGTTGTCGACCAGCGCGTCGGCGATCTCCTGGGTTCGGGGTCGCAGCGCCTCTACCCGACGTGCCGTGAACGCCTTCGCCACCAGCCGGCGCAGCCGAGTGTGATCGGGCGGGTCCATGGTCAGCATGCCGCTGTACTGCTGGCGCGGGGTGAGCCTGGGCTCGTCGCGCTGGACGGCCGGGGAGCGGCCGAACCGCACGTCGCCGAGGACCGTACGGACGTCCTCGTACCGGGTGGCGAGCCATGCCTCCTCGCCGTAGGGGAGCTTCACCCGGGTCATCGGCTCGTTCTCGCGCAGCTCGCCATAGGTCGGATCCACGACGAGGCGGTCGGGCACACCGAACGGGTACGGCCGCGCGGGCGGAACGGTTCGGCTCTCGGTGGCCTGCGCGCTCTCCGTCATCCGGATTCCCTTCGTCGAGGCGGCGTGATCCTCAGGCCGGTGCCACGTGCGCAGCGGCGCCGGGTGGCCGGCAGCCAAGCCTTGCGGACAGCACACGCTGACGCTCAGTAATCTTTCGAAATCGGATCGTAGCGGGAAGACATCGATGATCGCCATGGGCGCCGGTCCGCGTCCGGACACGACAGCGTTCTCGTGACGAACACGCCTGATCGGCGGCTACGGCGTTCAGGCGGGCACCTCCGCAGGACGGCTGCCGTGGTTCGGTCGGTCACGATCTCGCGGTGCGGAACGCGAGCAGAACCGCGGGGTCCTGCTCGCGTTCTTGGCTGTTGAGCACCCCCGCGTCGGATTTTCGGCGCTGGGCGTCGATCGCTCCGCTACGGCAGCAGGGGCAGGATGGGGCAGTTGGAGACAGCCGGCCAGCCGGCCAGGCGGTGGGTAAGCCAGTCCACGGCCGTGGACTGGTCCGTGAGCAGAGGCCCAAAGTGGTTGAGCAGCGCGCTGCTGCCCTTGGGCAGGTTGATCGGGTCGTAGACGACCTTGCCGCCGAGGCCGCACCAGTCGACGGCCATCGTGCGTGCCTGTGCGTGCGGCACGAGATTGTCGTTGACACCGGTGGCGACGCGCACGATGCCGGTGGGCTTACGTGTGCCGAGGAGTTGGTCGTTGATGAACACACGCAGGACGGGTTCGGCTCCGATGATCTCGGCCACGGACTCGCCGTTGGTGGTCCAGGTCGAGGAGCGTGTTCCGGCGTACGTGATGATCGCGTCGCCGACGCACATGGTTGACATGTCTTGGAGCGCGGCGCGGCCGTTGTCGCTGAGGTACCGATCGAACAGTGGCCGAATTTCCGGCTTCGCCTGCAGGAAGCCGTTCACCGACCAACCGAGCGCACCCAGTAGTTCACTGCCGTCGATTGCGGCGGTCACGTCGACCAGGTTGGCCGGCGGGGCGCCCGCGTAGGTGGCCTTGAGTGCGACGTCGGGCGCGTAGGTCGCCTGGAGTTCGGCTGCTGAGGCGACTGCACCGCCGCCCTGGCTGTAGCCGTAGAGGCCTACGGGCGCCTGTGCGGTGACTTTGGTGTTCGGGAGCGCCTTGGCCGCCCGCGCGGCGTCGAGTACGGCGTGGCCGCTGTCGATCCGGTTGACGTAGGTATGCAGCCGGTCGGTCGTGCCGAGTCCGACGTAGTCGGTCTGCACGACCGCGATGCCCTTGGCGAGGAGCCGGTACATGGCGAGGATCTCGTAGCCGACCGAGACGGTGCTCTGTTCCTTGCCGATCCCCAGGATGAGACCCCGCTGCAGGGCCAGCGATGTGGAGCACTGGTCGCCCTGGCCCATCGTGCCCGGCGCGAGGACCACCAGCGGCCTCGGTCCCATCCCCAGCCAGGGTGCGGCGGGTTCGAGGTAGGCGCCAGTGACGGCGACCGGGCTGCCGGTGGAGCCGGTGGACTTGTACATGATCCGGGTGGCGCTGCCCGGCATGCTGGAGTTGATACCCGGCAGGTTCAGGGCTAGTTGGAGGGGTTCGGTGCGGATCAGCCCTCCGTTGGCTGCCGGTAGGTTGGCCGGCGGCGTGTAGAAGGCGGGGATGGTGATGCCGCGCGAGGTATCGGCCTGAGCGGGGATCGCCCCGAGGCCGACGCTGGCGAGGGCTCCGGCGAGCAGCGTGGCGGAAACGCGGGTGCGTAACGACATGTACGCCCTTTCTCGTGTCGCCGCAGACTTGGCTGCATCAATGCGCGAGCGGCGGTTACCGGACGGTAATCGGGAGAACCGAGAACCTCCAGAGGGGCGTCTTATCACTACGGCGTCCACGATTCGAGCGATGTTCCGGAGGGCTCACTCACGTGGGCATGCAACCCGGAGCAGCGCGTGCTCTCCTATGTGACTGGACGACGCAGCCGCCGGTCGCGCGGGGGTGTCCGGCAGGGACGGGCGCAACCAGCAGCGCAGAGACTGGTACCGACAAGCCAGATCGTGTGACATCATCATTACCGTTCGGTAACATGAGCCGCTTCGAGGAGCATGTTGGTGCTGTACGGGTCGCCGCCGTCACGTCGCCGAGATGCCCTGCGTAACCGTGCCGCCATCGTCCAGGCCGCCAGCGACCTGATGACCGGCGTCCGTTCGGGGCCGCCGATGCCCGAGATCGCCCGCCGGGCGGGCGTGGGACAGGCCACCATCTACCGGCACTTCCCTGACCGGCGCGCCCTCGCCGAGGCGGTGGTCACCTACCAGGTCGACCGGCTCGAGATCGTCGCAGCGACCGTCGATCATCCGGCGGCGTTCCGCGCGCTGCTGCTGGAGGTGCTGCGCACGCAGGTTGCGATGCGCTCGCTCGTGCCGCTCGCCCTCAAGCTTGAACAGGGCAGCCGTGACCGCCTCCAGCACCGAGTCATCGCCGCGCTCACCGGGCCGCTGCGCCGCGCGCAGGCCGGCGGGCATGTACGCGCCGACCTCGCACCGGCCGACCTGGCGTTGTTGTTCGCGATGGTGCACGGCGCGGCCGAGGCCGGCGTTGCAGCCGAACGTTCGGTGGACCTGCTGCTGGACGGCGTGTTCTGCAGTCCGGCGTGAAGGTCGGGCGCTCGGACCGGCGGCGGCTGAGGCCGGCATGACCGGCCGCTCAGCAGGACCGAGATGGGGCGGTGATCTGCCACGACGTTGAGCGCGGGACCATCCGGGTCCGCAATCGCAGCCGGACGCAGGTGACACGACGTCAGGCCGGACTGGTAGGACCGCACCGACCACGACCCCTGGCGGGAGCGGCGTCTGTGCTGCGTCGTCGCGCAGTAGGACTGTGCCGATCAGTTGATCCGGGTTGCGCAGCCGGTCCCGGATCAACTGGGAGACCACCGTATCGGCGAGGTCAGCGCAGTGGTGAGCCGGCGGGTCGTGACCCTATCCTTCTGATCCGGAGGGGATCTCGACCACCACGACGTGGGGGTTGGGCCCGGCCGGAACCTGCACCGTGACGTCGTGCCCGTTCCCGGTGACACGCAGGGTGCTGGGGACCGCCACGCCGTCCGCGTACAGACCGATCGCATGCACCACCTCCGGCCTCCCCGACGGTGAGGTGAGGTGCCACTCCAGCGTGCCGGAGGCCGTCAGACCCGGATCGGCGGGCCGGGAACCGTAGATCGCGTGACCGGCCTCCCGCAGGACCTCGCCGAGCTCACGCATCCGCTCGATCACGTGGCGGGAGATCCGGCCGGTGGCGTCCGGGCCGACACCGATGAGGTAGTTGCCACCGCGAGCGACGATGCGCACCAGAGTGGCGGCGATCTCGCCGATCGGCTTCGCGGGGTCGTCGGGGACCTCCGAGCACCAGGATCGGGTCATGGTGATGCAGGATTCCCACGGGTGGTCCAGCCGCTCGTCGGGCAGCTGCTGCTCGGGCGTGCGGTAGTTCTCGTTCGGGCCGTGGACCTCGCGGTCGACCACGAGGATGTCCGGCTGGAGTTCCCGGGCGCGCTCGGCGATCGTGTCGATCCCGATCGGCTCGTCTGGCTCGCGCACCCATCCCGCGTCGAGCCACAGCACGTTGACACGGCCGTACCGGGTCAGGAGTTCCTCGATCTGACGGTGGGTGTAGTCCACGAACGAACGCCACTTCGCCGGCTTCTCGGCGATGTCGTAGTTGTGGAACCGGTCCCGGATCGGCAGTGCCCGGTCCCAGTAGCCGGGGTGGTTCCAGTCGGCCTTGGAGAAGTAGACGCCGGTCTCCAGGCCCTCAGCACGGAAAGCGTCGAAGGTCTCGGCGACGATGTCCCGCCGGAGACCGGAGTCCTCGGCGGTGGACTTGAAGTTCGACTGGTCGGTGTCGTACAGGGCAAATCCGTCGTGGTGTTTCGTCGTGAGAACCAGATAGCGCAGTCCCGCGTCGGCGCACATTCGCGCCCAGGCAGCCGGGTCGTAGTCCTCGCCTCGGAACGTCTCGGCCTGGCGGTTGTACCAGGTGTGGTACTCGGCATGGGTTCCCGTCCAGTCGGTGGGCGGGTCGGTGAACTCGCCCAACCGCTCGCGGTGCAGCGACCAGGATCCGCTCTGGCCGATCGCCCTGTAGATGCCCCAGTGGATGATCACGCCGACCTTGATGTCGCGCCAGTGTTCCAAGGCAGCGCGGGTACGCGGGTCGGACGGCCACTGGTAGCCGGGGTCCGGGACGGCTGTCAACGCGCCCGCCGCCTCCAGCGCGTCCGGCGTGAAGTCGGCCGGGCCGTCGGCGGTGCCGTTCGTCGGGTGCGTCATCAGAATTTCAGTCCTCCCTCTTCGATGCCCCGGAAGAAGTACTTCTGGGCCAGGAAGAAGATGAGCAGCAATGGCAGGAAGGCCACGATGGCGCCGGCGAGCACCACCCGGTAGTCGAAGCCGAAGGCACTCTCCAGCTGCGTGATGGCGAGCATGACCGTGAACTTGCTGTCGTCACGCAGCACGATGACCGGCCACAGGTAGTCCTCCCAGGCGAAGATGAAGGAGGTCAGCCCGACGATGACCAACGCGCCCTTGACCTGCGGAAGGAAGATGTGCCAGAAGCGCTGCCACTCGCTCGCGCCGTCGAGCAGTGCCGCGTTCTCGAGTTCGTCGGGGACACCGAGGAACGCCGCGCGCATCAGCAGGATGTGGAACGCCTCCAGCATGAGCGGCAGCCACACACCGATCAGGCTGTTGTAGTACCCGAAGTCGCGTACCTGCGCGAACAGCGAGACCATGATCGCCTCGAACGGGAAGATCAGGGCCGACAGCACGATGACCGTCATGAGGTTGCGGCCCTTCCAACCTCGGCGCGACAGGATGTAGCCGCCCATGGTCGACAAGATGATCCGGCTGACGACGATGAGGGAGCAGACTACGAGCGAGTTCCCGAAGGCCCGCAGAACGTCGGTTTGCTGCATCAGGTCGCGGAACGCGTCGAGGCTCCACTGCTGCGGCCACACCGTGGCGTCCGGACCGAACATGGCTTCGTCCGGACCCTTGAACGCTCCGAGCAGCGGCACGACGAGCGGGCCCACGAGCACCACGAGGACGACGACCAGGCCGACGTAGCGCCCCACTGCCGGACGGGCGGGCTTGCGGTTGCGGGCCGGACGGGGTGCGGACGCCGCCCCCTGCGCGGTCGTCGAGCGTACGGTCGTGCTCACTGCTCCTCCGCCTTCCGGTTGATGCGCTGGCTCAGCAGCACCAGGCCAACGGTGAGGAGGAACAGCACCACAGAGGCGGCGCTGCCGAGGCCGAGGGAGCCGTAGGTGCTGTCGGCGATACCGACGTCGCGGATGTACATGGTCAGCGTCGACGAGTCGCCGCCGATGCCACCGGTGCCGTTGGTCAGCAGGAAGACCTCACTGAACACCTTCATCGAGCCGATCATCACGAGGACGGCGACGAGGTTCAGCATGAGCCGTACGCCGGGCAGGGTGACGTGGAAGAACTTGCGCACCGCGCCGGCTCCGTCCATCTCCGCGGCCTCGTACAGCGAACGGTCCACGTTGGCCAGGGCGGACAGGTAGAGGATCATGTAGTACGGCAGGCCTTTCCAGATGGTGATGAGCATCGCGGAGGCGAGGACCCACCATCGCCCGGTGAGGAACGGCAGCGAACTCTGCACCAACCCGGTGTCCTTGAGGAACGCGTTGATGAGACCGTCGTCCTTGAGCAGGTAGGACCAAGCCAGCGCCACCACCACCACCGAGGCGACCGCCGGCAGGTAGAACAGCGAGCGGAAGATTCCGATGCCGGGGAGACGGTCCCGGACCAGCAACGCGAGCAGGAGCGGCAGGAAGGTCAGCACGGGTACGACGCACAGGGCGTACACCACCGAGTTGAGCAGCGCCGACCAGAAGGCCTCGTCCCGCAGCAGGTCCCGGAAGTTCTGCAGGCCCACGAAGTTGCCGGCGCCGCCGAGAGGACGGGCGTCGGTGAAGCTCAGCAGAACCGTGTTGAAGAAGGGGTAGATGTAGAACGCGACAACCGCTGCGATCGGCGGGATGCACCACAGGTATGGCACCCACCACTTGCGGTAACGGGCCGCTCCACCGAGAGATGTGCCGGTGTGTGCCATTGACCGTAGCTGCCTTCGTGAGCGGGCCGCGGACGGCGGCCCGGTGGTTCGGACGGGCGGGCTCGCGGGGGGCCCTGGGCCGGGCCCCCCGCACATCGGCCTTAGCCGAGCCGCCCGCGAAGCGTGTTGGCCTCGGTCTGGGCGTCGGCCAGCGCCTGCTTCGGGTCCTTCTGGCCGGTGATCGCCTTCTGGATGTTCTCGTTGATGATCTTGTCAATCTTGCCGGTGACGTAGAAGTGGCCGACGACGACCTTGCCCTGCTTCGCCGCTTCGGCGGCGACGCTACGCGCCTTGTCGAACGGGTCGCTGCCGCCCTTCGCCTCGAAGAACGGATCGTTGAGCGCCGTGGTCGACGACGGGAAGATCACGACGTTGGGGTCCTTGGCCCAGGCGAGCTGGTTCTCCGCGTTGGTCACGTACTGCGCGAACGCCATGGCCAGCGGGGCGTTCTTCGTCGTGCTGGCGACCCCGACGTACTGGCCGTTGAACAAGACCGAGCCGCCCGGCGAGGACAGGTGCGGGCCGACACCGGTCTTCGGGTAGAGGGCCGCGGCGTTCTGCTTGATGTTGCGCAGGAACGACGCGTTCGGGCTACCGAAGGCGAGGGTGCCCGCGCTGTAAGCCTGGCTCGGGTCCGGCTGACCGGTCACCGAGTCCTTCGGGATGGCACCGGCCTGATAGAGATCCGCCATGTCCGTCAGCCACTTCTGGGCCTTGGCATCATCGGCGAAGGCGAACTTCTTGTTGTCCGGCGTCATCAGCTGGACGCCCAGGCCGACCCAGGAGTCGACGAAGGTCCACTGGGCGTTGCCCCACAACGCCTGGTACTGACCCTTGGACGACGCGGCGATCTGCTTGCTGTTCGCGACGACCTCGTCCCAGTTCGCCGGCGGCTTCTCCGGGTCCAGGCCGGCCTTGACGAAGAGATCCTTGTTGTACGTGGTGATCAGCGGCCCCCAGTACCAGGGGTAGACGGTGCGGTGGCCCTGGGCGCCGAAGTTGAGGTTGTCCCAGACGTCAGGCAGGAAGTCCTTGCCGGTGCCGGGCGCCTTCACGTCGATGTCCATCAGCAGGTTGGCTTTGGTTAGCGCCATGACCGTGGAACTGGTGACGTTGACGACGTCGGCCATGACGCACGTCTGCGCGTCGTTGACCAGGCGGGCGTCGACGTCGTCGGCGGTCGGGGTGTCCTCCCACTTGATCTTGACGCCAGGATGCTGCTGCTCGAACTTCGCGATCAGCGGCTCGAAGAAACCACCGAAGTCCTTCTTCAACCCGTCGGTGGCGAAGCGAATCTCACCGGACAGCTTGGACGTGTCCAGCGGCTTGTCGTCGATGTTGCCGGCCGGCACGTCGCAGTCGACCTGCGGCTTGGCGATGCCGCCCTGCGTCGTCTCCGCGTCCGAGCCACCGAGCCCGCACCCCGCCATCAGGGCGAGGGCGCTGACGGCGCTCACGGCCGCCAGCATGGGCCGGCGACGCCTGGTGAAGCTGTTCATCGTATGTGCCTCCGAGAATTCTCGTTCCTCGCGGACGGCGGCCCATTCGCTGCGCGCCTCTCCGGAGTACCTGATCCGCCCGTCCGCCGAAGGTCGGATACGTGGCGAGGGCTTGGCGGTATTAGACCCTTGCTATCACGAGTTTGCAAGAGGTCGTCTGATGTTCTCAGCAAGATCGACAAAATCGATGGCCGCTCGTAACCGACGGGGGCGCAACGCGTACGCCGGTCGTACGTCCGGGCCGCAGGAGCGACTGCCGAGCCCGTGCTGCGCCAGGTCCAGGTAGAGATGCGTCGCCGAAGGCCGGGGCAACCGGTACGGGTGACTCACGCCGGTCAGTTCGTGTGCACTCCACGGGCGCAGCGAGAAACCCACAGTCCCCTCCACGACGCGGACCCCCAGGCCGGGCAGCCCGTCGCCGGGATCGAGTCGCAGGCTGCGCAGCTCCGAGCGGTGACCGCCCTCCTGCGGTCGAATCTGCGGCTCCACGAAATTGTCGAGGTCGGCGCTGTAGGTGCCCACCACGACGCCGGCCCGCATGTCGGGGTACGACTCACCTGGCCCCAGGCCGTACCAGGTCGCGCGCCACGGCGCCGGGTCGAGCGCGAAGTGCAGGCCCGCTCGTGGCCACGTGCCCCGCCACTCCCCGTCCGGCTCCAGGGTCACGGCGCACCGGGCACCGCCGTCGCAGGGCGTCCACTCCAGCCGGACCGTCACGCCCCAGGGAAGTGCCGCGGGCGCCCACCGGGAGACGGCGACGAGGCCGGCCGGGGACCCCGACACCCGCACCGTACGACGCTCGAGCCGGTCCAGGCCGCGCTCGCGCCAGCGGTCGGCGGCGGAGGGCCCGCGGACGCCCGCCCCCGCGCCACCGGTCGTGGCCGGGTCGTGTTCCTCGTAGTCCAGGGGGCCGTGCCCGAGGTCGTTGTCGGTCGGTGCCCGCCACAGCTCCACACCGAAGGCGAGCAGCGGCACACCCATGATGTTGGTGGGGTCGCCGCTGTGGGCGTCCAGGATGACCCCGCCCACACTCAGAGAGCCGCCGTGGTGCCGCGCTGGCCTCGGCCGGGTCACGGTGGCACCGGCCGGGACCGGCATGGCGCGCGGTCGGGCCGGCGGCTTGTCGAACGGGCGTCCCTGCCAGCGGTGCAGGACGTGCCCGGCGTCGCACCAGGCGGTCGAGGCTACGGTCTGCACGGTGAGCGTCAGATGGGTGTCGGCCTCGGCGTCATCGACGGATGCCAGCGCCGTCCGCAGCCCCTCAGGGCAGTTCAGCTCGCTGCGCTCGCCGGGCGGCAGCTCGCCGCAGGGCAGCACGCCCCCGGCGACGAGCTGGCCCCGGCTCTCCAACCGCCAGCCCACCGCCAGATCCGCGGTGGTGGTGAACCGTCGTCGCGAGTCGACTGTGATCCGGTCCGCACCGGACCACTCGGCCCGTACGGGAGCGACAAGCTGGGCCCAGTCGACCAGCCCGGAGGTGGGCGTCCCGTCCGCGCGGACCATGCCGTCGGCGAGGAACGTGCCGTCGTGCAGGCGCTCACCGAAGTCACCGCCGTAGGCCTGGAACGGCTGCCCGGCGGGGGCGGTGGCGCTGAGGGTGTGGTCGCGCCACTCCCACACGAAACCACCAGCGATTCGGGGTGAGGCGTCGATCAGCTCGGCGTAGTCGCAGGCGCCACCCGGTCCGGTGCCCATGGCGTGCAGGTACTCGACCAGCAGGTACGGCAGGGACCGCGCCCGCGAGGCCTGTTCCCGGGTGATCTCGGCGGCAGGGTGGTGCGGGACCGCGATCGGGCCGTCGTCGGCGAGGAAGGCCCGCACCTCCTCGATCGCCGGGTACATGCGGGAGTAGATCTGGGTGTACTCCGCCGCGTGATCCCCCTCGTAGTGCACCGGGCGGGAGGGGTCACGCTCCTTGATCCACTGCGCCATGGCCGCGAGGTTTTGTCCCGTGCCACATTCGTTGCCCAACGACCAGCAGATGACGCTCGGGTGGTTCTTGTCCCGTTCCACCATGCGGCGAGCCCGGTCGAACAGGTTGTCGCGCCAGTCGGGGTCGTCGCTCGGGTTGCGCCGCCACTCGTCGATCTCGAAACCGTGGGTCTCCAGGTCGCACTCGACCATCACCCAGAGGCCCAGCTCGTCGGCCAGATCGAGCAGCCGGGGATGGGGCGGGTAGTGGGCGGTACGGATGGCGTCGACGTTGTGGCGTTTCATCAGCGCCAGATCCGCCCGGGCGCGTTCCTCGTCGAAGACGCGTCCGTGCCGGCTGTCGATCTCGTGCCGGTTCATGCCCCGCAGCGTGATCGGACGGCCGTTGACGCGTAGCACGCCCTCCGTGATCTCCACCGTGCGAAAGCCAATGCGCAGCCGGACCGTCTCACCCGACGCGGCCACGATGACGTCGTACAGCGCGGGGTGCTCGGCCGACCACGGCCGCACGACTCCGACGGCCACCGGCGCGACCTCGGCCGGTGTGGACCAGGTCACGTCCACGCCCAGTTCGGGGACCCGCAGGCGCACCGGCCAGGCGGCGGGTCCGGACCCCAGCTCCATCTCGATGGTTCCGTGGCCGGTGGGGTCGTAGCCGGCCCGCAGCCAGATGTCGTCGATGCCGCCGACGGGTCGTCTGAGCAGCTGAACCTCGCGGAAGATGCCGGGCAACCACCACTGGTCCTGGTCTTCGAGGTAGCTGCCCGCCGACCACTGGTGCACGCGGATGGAGACCAGGTTCCGCCCGGCGACCAGGACGTCGGTCACGTCGAAGTCCTGAACGAGCCGCGAGCCGGTGCGCACGCCCACGTCCTGCCCGTTGACCCAGATCCGGGCCACCGACTCGATCCCGTCGGTACGCAGCAACACCCGCCCGCCGTCGAGCCAGTCGGCGGGCACGTCGATCCAGCGCCTGTGGTCGCCGGTGGGGTTGGCATCCGGTACGTGCGGCGGGTCCAGGGGGAACGGGTACATGACGTTCGTGTAACTGGGCTTGCTGTACGGCCCGTCCACCGGAAGCACCCAGTGACCCGGCACGGTGATCTCGTCCCAGTCCGAGTCGTCCAGCTCGGGATCCTGCACGGCGTACGGGCTGGTCGCCACGGGTGAGAACCGGAAGCGCCAGCGGCCGCCGAGGTCGATCCGCGGGGCGTCGCTGAGCACGGCCGCCACCGGCGCCGAGCGCGAGCCGGATCCCGGCGCGGTCGAGCTGACGTATGCGACCCCGCCGGGGCGGTCCGCATGCTCCGCGGGCGTCCTGGACAGGTGTCCGTACATCTGGAATCCCCCAACGATCGCTCCGTGCCCGCGGGCCCTCCCGAGCCCGCGGGGACCGCCATGCGACGGCCACGGAGGTGAGATCGGCGCAACCTATCACGAGTTAGCAAGGATTCTTCGTGGTCCACGACGCTGCTCGCCTGGCCGCATCGACGGCGCCCACGCTGTGTCAGACTGACGCCATGGCCCGCGCATCACGCAGCGATGTCGCCCGTCTCGCGGGAGTGGCACCGACCACCGTCTCCAACGTGCTCAACGGGCGCGCGGAGGCCCTCAGGCTGGCTCCGGCGACGGTGGAACGGGTCCGCGCCGCCGCGCTCGAGCTGCAGTACATCCCTCAGGCGTCGGCGCAGACCCTGCGGGGCGGGCGCTCGCACACGCTCGGCCTTCTACTGGCCGCGCTTCCGCCCTCACCCTTCGTGCCGGTCGTGTACGACGTGCTCACGTCCGCCATCGTCCAGGCTCAGCGCCGTGAGCGCCTGCTGTTCCCGGTGGTGCAGCCCGAGCATGGTGAGGACACCGCGTACATCGACCGCATGCTCGCCGACGTGGATCTGGCCGGCGTGGTCTGTGAGTACTCGCCGCGCAACGCTCTCGCCGGCCAGCGACTCGTCGACATGGACGTACCCGTCGTCTGGATGTCGCTCGACTCACCGCCCGAGGAGCGGGCCGGGATCGCGCACGTGCACGCGGACGAGAAGCCCGGCGTACGGGACGTGCTGTCCCGGCTGCGGATCGCCGGCGACAGGCGTCTGGGCGTACTCGTGGGGCCGGTGTACCGCACCGAACGCCTCGACGTGGCCGAGGAACTCTTCCCGGGCCGGATCGAGTTGATCGAGGCGGAGTCGTGGCTGCCGCATGCGGGGATGGCCGCCACCCGCAGCGCCCTGGCCCGTCATCGGGATCTCGGGGCGTTCTTCTGTGCCGACGACCTGCTCGCCATCGGCGCCCTTCAGGCTTGCGCCGAGAAGGGCCTCGCCGTGCCCGACGACATCTCGGTGATCGGCTTCGGCGGCTACCAGCTCGGCGAGTACGGGATCGGCGAGCTCACCACCGTGCACTGGCCGCTGCGGGAGCTGGCCGCTACGGCGGTCGACACCCTGGTCGACCATCTCGCGTCAGGTGACAGGCGTTCACGGGTTCCGGCCGCCACAGCGCCGGTCACCCGGGTGTTGCCGTCGGAAGCCGTGGTGCGCAGCTCGGCACTGCTGGCACCGCACCCGCTCCGCTAGGGCGTGTCTTCAAAGGCTCACAACCATTGGAGTAGCGCGGCGATAGTGACTGTGGCCTGGAACGAGGTCGCGGTCTTGTCGTAGCGGGTCGCCACGCTGCGGCACTGCTTGAGCCGGTTGA
>NZ_JAGPYA010000076.1:0-29009 GCF_018070245.1 Micromonospora sp. M61
GCTGGGTGCCTACCTGGTCGGCCGCGAGGTGCTGCACCGACCGGACGCGCAAGGTCGACTGGCCCTGCCGACCGATGTGCTGCCGTCGCCCGCAGCGGTGGCCGCGGTGGTGCTCGGCCTGCCGGTCTGGGTCAGGAGGTGGGCCAGGTCGGGCGTCGGGGCCAGGTCGGGGGTGGGGGTTGGGGTGGGCAGTGGATCGGCGAAGACGCCCATCTTGCGGGCGGTGGGGCCCAACTGCTCGACCAACCCGTGCAGCTCGGCGACTGCCTCCGGGGCCGGCTGGTAGGGCTGGCCGGTGGCGACGGCGAGGTCCCAGCCGTGCACGGTCAGGTCCAGCAGGGCCATGCCGCCGATGACGGTCTGCGGCATGCCCATGCCCGGTGACACACCCTCCAGGGTGGACGGGTCCGACCAGGCGGCGACCAGGCGACCCGTCTCCGCCTCGAACCGGTCCCGCCAGCCGTCGCCCAGGTGGTCGGGCTTCTCGGCCCACTCCACCGGCCGCTTCACTGCCAACTCCTGAAAGTTGACCACCACCTCGAAGAGGTGGTTGAGCAGATCACGGACCACGTAGTCGCGGCACGGGGTGGGCAGATCGAACTGGTCGTCGGCGATGCCACGCACCACGTCGGCGGTTCGCGGCGCGGCAGCCGCCAGCAGGTCGCTAGTCTGAGTGGTCATAGGGCCAGCGTATGAGGGTGGTCTTGAACAAATGCGACAGCGACCGCGTGGCGACAGCCGGGGGATTCTCGACCCCGGGCGGATGCTGCGCGAGGTGCGCTTCCGTCGGCACCTGCCGGCGGAGCCGCTACGCGGGTGGGTCGAGCACTACTGGTTGATCGACTGGGAGTTGAGCACACCGTTCGAGCAGCGGGTCGTGCCGCACCCGGCGGTCAACGTGGTGTTCCGGCGGGACGGCGACGGGCCCGAGTCCGGCGAGGTGGCCGGGGTGGGCCGCGACCTGTTCCGGATCACGCTGACCGGCACCGGCCGGGTGGGCGGGGTGCAGTTCCGTCCCGGTGGCTTCCACGCGTTCTGGCGCCAGCCGATCAGCGAGCTGACCGGCCGCCGGGTGCCACTTCCCACGGGCCGGCTGGCACGCCCCGACTTCCCGGTGTGCGCGGCATCTGACGACGAGCGTTGCCGCGCCCTCGACGCCCTGCTCACCGCGTGGGACCCAACGCCGGACCCGATGGCCGACGAGGCCATCCGGCTGGCCGAGGCGATCCGCACCGACCGGACGGTGCTGCGGGTCGACGACTTCGCGGCACGGCACGACCTTCCGGTCCGCCGGTTGCAGCGACTCTTCCTGGAGCACGTGGGGGTCGGGCCGAAGTGGGTGATCCGCCGCTACCGGCTCCAGGAGGCTGTCGAGCAGGCCGCCGGTGGCCCACTGAAATGGGCGGCCCTCGCCGCCGACCTCGGTTACAGCGACCAGGCCCACCTGGTTCGCGACTTCACCGCCGTGGCCGGGGTGTCACCCGCCGCGTACGCCCGCTCGGTGCACTGAGGCCGCACCGGCTCAGCGGCGGCGCAGGACGACCACGGCGACGTCGTCCTGGATCTCCGGTGGGGCCAACTCCACCAGCAGCCGGGCGCAGAAGCGGTCCAGGTCGTCGTCGACGGTGGCACAGACCCCGGCGAGCGCTGCCAGCCCCTCGTCGATGGTCGCGTCCCGCCGCTCGATCAGCCCGTCGGTGTAGAACACCAGCGTGGCCCCGGCCGGCACCACGAACTCCAGGTCGTCCGGGCGAGGTGCGCGGACGCCGAGCAGCGGCGCGGAGTGCTGCACGAACTCGACCTTGCCGTCCATGCTGAGCACTGGCGGAAGATGCCCGGCGCTGGCCAGCCGGACCCGCCCGGTCGGTGGGTGCAGCAGCAGCACGCAGAGTGTGGCGATCTCGTTGGGCAGCAGGGTCCGCATCAGCTCGTTGACCCGGTGCAGGATCTCGCCGGGCTGGTGCCCCTCGACCGCGTACGCCCGCACCGCGTGCCGCAGCTCGGCCATCACGGTCGCCGCGTGCAAAGAGTGGCCGGCCACGTCTCCGATCGCCAGCAGCAGGTGCCCGTCGAGCATCACCAGTTCGTAGAAGTCGCCGCCCACCTCGGTCTGTGCGCTGGCCGGCTCGTAGCGCACCGCGAGGTCCAGTCCGGCGACGGTGGGCAGGCCGCGCGGGAGCAGGCTGCGTTGGAGGGTGACCGCGATCCGGTGCTCCTCGTCGAACGAGCGCTGCCCCTCCACGGCCGCCGCCACCGCCTGGGCGAGCTGCTTGAGCACCGGGGTCCGAGCGGTCTGGGTGGCGGTCGGGACCACCACGTACAGCGGGGCCCGGTCCTCGCGCAGCCGGGCGGCGGCGACTGTCACCGTGTCGTCCGTCGGCCACTCGACCAGCGCCCAGCTCTCCGGGGTCTGCACCCGGACCGTGGCGCCGGTCGGCACCCCGGTGTCGTCGACAACCCACGGAACCACAGTGGCCACCGAGCCGGGGCCGGCGCAGATCCCCGCGATGCAGTCACCGTCGAAGGTCTCGGCGATCACCGCCGCCGGGCTCTTGAAGATCTGCGCGGCGCCCTCGGCGGCGGCCTCCAGCAGACGCGCGAAGGTTGGTGCGGCGTGCACCGCCACTGTCGTGTCGGCCAGCCCGAGCAGCCGCTCGGCGAGCAGCTCGGCGCGCTGCCGGGCCTGGTAGTAGCGCAGGACCGCCCGCGTGGTGGCGATCAGCTCTTCCGGCTCGATCGGCTCGGTCAGGTACGCGTCGGCACCCCGGGTCAGCCCCTGGGCACGGTCGGCCACGTCCACGGCGTGCGCCGACACGTGGATCACCGGCATCGCCGGATGCCGGATCTTGATCTGTTCGCAGACCTCGAACCCGCTCAGGTCCGGCAATCGGACGTCGAGGACGACCAGGTCGATGCGGTCCACCTCGACCCGAGCCAGCGCCTCGGCGCCGTTCTCGGCCTCCAGCACAGTGAACCCGGCCCGGGTCAGCCAGCTGACCAGCAGGTAACGCTTGGTACGACTGTCGTCGACGACCAGGATGGTTGCCGGCATGCCGTCCATGCTGTCACGCCCCGCCGGTGGGCAGGGAGACGGTGAATGTGCTGCCCCGGCCCGGCTCGCTGGTCAGCTCCAGCGTCCCGCCGAGCAGTGTCACCAACCGCCGGGCGTACGGCAGGCCGAGGCCGGTGCCGCCGACCCGGGTGGCGCCCGGCACCTGGTAGAACTCCTCGAAGATCCGGTCGTGCAGTTCGGGGGCGATGCCCGGCCCGGTGTCGGTGACCTCGAAGGTCCAACGCTCGCCGTGCTGGCGGGCCCGCAGCCGCACCTCACCGCGCTCGGTGAACTTCAACCCGTTGTGCAGCAGGTTGCGCAGCACCTGGCCGAGCAGCACCTCGTCGGTGCGCAGCAGGCTCGGCGCGGACGGCTCCTCAACCACCAGCTCGACCTCCGGACGGGTGGCGAGCGCACGCATCGTGCCGCGCAGTTGACCGAAGACCGACCGCAGGTCGACGTCCGTCAGGGCCGGCTCGATCCGGCCGGACTCCGCCTTGGCCAGGTCCAGCAACTCGTTGACCAGATTGAGCAGATCCGCCGCCGACGAGCGGATCAGATCGACCTGGCGGCCCTGCTCGTCGGTGAGCGGATCGGAAGCGGAGTCGGTGAGCAGCCGCCCCAACCCGATGATCGCGGTGACCGGTGCGCGCAGCTCGTGGCTCACGTTGGCGAGGAACCGGCTCTTCGACTCGCTCGCCGCACGGAGCTGGGCCGACTTCTCGTCCAGCTCGGCGTAGAGGGCGACGACACCGCGGTTGGTCTCCTCCAACTCCTCGGTGAGCTGGTTGTAGAGCGCCAGCACACCCCGGTTGGTCTCGGCCAGCTCCTCGTTGAGGACGGCCAGCTCGTCGCGCTGGCTGCGCACCTCGTCGAGGGCGGCGATGAGCTGCCCGTTCTGCACTGTCAACTCGTCCAGCGCACTGCCCGGCGCGGTACGACCGAGTTCGGCGCGGAACTCGGCGAGCCGCTCCGGGGTTGGCGTCGGCGCGCTGGCCGGAACTCGTCGGGACATCCTCACGACCGTAACCCCACCGACGGTCGACACGCTCAACGTGTCGACCAGTCGGGACACCGCGCCGGACTGCGGCTGGTAGCGGCCGTCCGGCAGCGGAGCCACCGGGGCCAGGTCGGCGCGCAGGTGGAACCGGCCGTCGACGCCCGCGTCGATGTGGAAGGAGATGTCCGCGCCGCCGGTCGTCCGCAACAGGTCCCGGGCGACCTCGCTGAGCGCGGTGGCGATCCGAACCTGGTCCTGGTGTTCCAGACCGACCACCGCCGCCACCTCGCGGCCCCGCTGGCGGATCACGAAGATGTCCTGCTCGACCCGCAGCGCCATCTGCAACAGCGGCAGCGCGGCCGGCTCGCCGGTCATGTCCAGGACCTCGCGACCAGTACGCAGGCGTCGTCACGTCGCACACCCGCGTCGCGCAGGAGGGTCGCCGCCATGACCAGCGGGGATCGCTCCGCCAGGCCCGGGTAGTCGGCCAACCGCCAACGGTCGACCACCCCGTCGCTGTGCATCACCAGCCGGGCACCCGGAGCGAGTGGGTAGTCGTACTCCCGGATCGTCGGCCGCTGGTGACCGGCGATGCCGGGCAGCGACACCAGCCCTCGCCGGTGACCGTCGCCCTCGACTACGACGCCGGAAATGTTGCCCAGGCCGGCGTAGCGCAGCACACCGGCCGTCGGCGCCAGCTCGGCGACTGCGAGCGCCGCGCCACGGGTGTGCGACATGCTTCGGTGCAGGTGACCGACCACCACCGCCGGCGGGCCGGCCGGGGCGTCCCGGAACGCGGCCAGTGCCGCGTCGGTGGCGGCAGCGGCCAGCGGGCCATGCCCGAGCCCGTCGCTGACCAGCACCTGGTGCCGTCCATCGGCGATCCGGACGGCGTAACCGTCGCCGCTTACCGTCTCGCCGGTCAGTGGCCGGGTGAGGGCGCCGGCCCAGGACGGCTGGGCCGGCTCCGCCGGCCAGACCTGCACGGCGAGGACGGTGCCCTTGCCGGGCAGCGAATATCCGTCGAACCAGCTGGCCTGCCGCACGATGGCACCCAGACCGATGCCGAGGGTGCCGGTGGTGGAGTGCCCGTCCTGGGACGAGACGGTCAGGTCGGCCATGCCGGGCCCGGAGTCGATGGCGATCAGTTCCACACCGGCCTGCCCGGCGCGGCGCACCGGCCGGAGCAGCAGCACGCCCTCGTCGGCGTGCTTGACCAGGTTGCTGGTCAGCTCGGCGGCGACGATGGCCAGGTCGGCGATGCGCGCCGCACCCATTTCGACCTGCGCACCGAGGCGCTCGGCGGCGCGCCGGACGGCGCTCGCCGCACTGCTGGCCTCCACCCGGAACCAGATGCCACTGTCGGTAACCGCCTCGGCGTTCACCGGGACCACTTGGTGACCGTGATCCGCGTGCCGGTTTCCGGAGAGGTCTCGATCTCGAACTCGTCGACCAGCCGGCGGGACCCGCTCAGCCCGAGGCCGAGCCCTCCGCCGCTGGTGTAGCCGTCGGTCATGGCCAGATTCAGGTCGGCGATGCCGGGCCCGGAGTCGGCGAAGACGATCCGGACGCCCTTGCGTCGGCCGTTGTCCACGGTCGTCACCTCGACCGAGCCGCCACCGCCGTACACCAAGGTGTTGCGGGCCAACTCGCTCGCCGCGGTGACCACCTTGGTCTGGTCGACGAGGGACAGCTTGACGGCCACCGCAACGGCGCGAACCAACTGCCGGACGCGCACCACGTCCTCATCGCTCTGGATCGCCTGCGCCTGCGGGTGGCCCAGGTCGATGTCCGCGGTCACGTCGTAGCCGTCTCGGCGTCCGGATCGTCGTCGAGCTGGTCATCGAGCTCGTCGGCGTGGGCGGCCGCGATCAGTTCCATGCCGCGCTCGACGTTCAGCGCGGTACGGATGCCGTTCAGCGACAGCCCCAGTTCGACAAGGGTGATGGCGACGGCTGGGCGCATCCCGACCACCACCGTCTCCGCGTCGAGCACCTTGGAGATCGAGGCGATGGTGGAGAGCATGCGCCCGACGAAGGAGTCGACGATATCCAGCGCGGTGATGTCGATGATGACGCCGTGGCAGCCGGTGTCCACGATCCGCTCGGCGAGATCCTCCTGGAGCTGGACGGCCGTCTGGTCGGACATGTCCAGTTGGATCGAGACGAGCAGGATGTCGCCGATCTTGAGGATCGGAACGCGCTCCATCAGACGCCCCGACGCGGCTGGCGACGGGCGGTTTCCACCCCGCTGAGCCGCAGCACGTGACGCAGCGCGTCGGCGAGGCTCGCCTTGGTGGCGATGTCGCCGAACTCGATGCCGAGCGCGACGATGGTCTGCGCGATCTGCGGGCGGATGCCGGAGATGATGCAGTCGGCACCCATCAGCCGGGCGGCCACCACTGTCTTCAGGATGTGCTGGGCGACCTGGGTGTCCACCGCCGGGACGCCGGTGATGTCGATGATCGCGTACGGGGAGCCGGTGTCGACCAGGGTCTGGAGCAGCCGCTCCATCACCACCTGGGCCCGGGCCGAGTCCAGGGTGCCGACCAGCGGGACGGCGACCACGCCTTCCCAGAGCTTGACCACCGGCGTGGAGAGCTCGAGCAGCTGCTCGGCCTGGTCGGCGATCAGGCTCTCCCGGGTGCGGACGAAGCTCTCGAAGGTGAACAGGCCCATCTCGTCGACCAGCTTGGAGAAGGCGACGAAGTCGTGCAGCGCGGTGGGTCCGCCGGCCTCCTGCACCAGCTCGGCCAGCACGTCCTTGAGCGCGAAGATGCTGATCGTGGTCTCGGTGGCCGAGAAGCCCTGCCGGGCCCGACCACGGGACAGCTCGGAGAGCGCGGCCCGCAACTCGGCCGCGTTCTCGCCGGTCAGGTCGATGTCACCCTGCTCGCCGGTGGCGACGATGGCGTTGTGCAGATCCTGGACCTGACGGCGCAACTCGGCCTGGCTCAGCCGGCCGCGCAACGAACTGGTGACGATCTCGGTCCACCGAGTCGTGACCCGTTCTGCCTGCCCGCTGAGCAGCGCGGCGAGACGGCGACTTTCTTCGGTGCTCAACGCCATTTGGAACCCCCTTGACCTGGACCGGGCGGACTCTATCACCGGGGCCTGATCAACTACTTGCCCCGTAGCAACGGAATGACGACGGCCACCGGATCCCGCCTCCCGTTCTGCGTACGACCCCGGTCGTGGGATACCGTTCCCCCGATAACAGGAGGTCTGGCGAATGTCCTTGACGGTGCACACGGAACAGCGCGGCGACGTGGTCGTCGTGTCGGTGGCGGGCGAGCTGGACATGGCCACCGCACCGCAGCTTCAGGACCAGATCACCGACCTGCTCGACAAGGGCCGTAGCCGGCTGGTGTTCGACCTGGCGGACGTCTCGTTCTGCGACTCGACCGGGTTGTCGGTCTTCGTCCGCGCCAAGAACAGCTGCGACGAGGCTGGCGGCGTGGTCCGGCTGGCCGCACCACAGCGCGGGGTGCTGCGCATCCTCGAGGTGAGCGGGCTGGTCGAGGTGCTGCACACCTACCCCACGGTGGATGAGGCAGTCGCCGGCGAACCGACGTCGGCTTCCTCCTGACCGTTGCGGTCTCACTCGTCCTCGACGTAGCGGGGACGAGCGATCGCCAGGCCCGCCATGGTCTGCACGGCGAGTGCGCCCAGCAGGAACCCGATCGGCGCGGTCCAGCCCCCGGTCACCTCGTAGAGGATGCCGACCATCAGCGGGCCGAGAGCGGCGATCACGTACCCGGTGCTCTGCGCGAACGCGGAGAGCGCGACGGTGCCCTCGGCGGTGCGGGCACGTAGACCGATGGCGGTCAGGATCATCGGGAACGCGCCCTGCCCGATCGCCAGCAGGGCGACCCAGAGCAGCGCGGCGCGGTTCGGCGCGAGGGCCAGACCCAGGTAGGCCAGCGTCGACGCGGTGGTCAGCCCGAGCACCAGCGGGCGGAGGCTCCCCAGTCGGCCGGCCAGGGTGGGCATCACCAGCGCGATCGGCACGCCGAGCGCTGTCACCCCGGCGAGCAGCAGCCCGGCCGACTCCGGCTGGTAGCCGGCGTCGCGGAACAACTGGGCCAGCCAGCCCATGATCGCGTACCCGCTGAGCGACTGCGCCCCGAAGTAGACGGCCATCGCCCAGCCGAGCCGGGTGCGCGCCGGCCGAACCCGCACCGGCGCTGCGGCGACCGCCGTCGGGGTCGCCCGCCGCGCGCCCGCCCGGGTTCGCAGCGCCAGCGGCACCCACGGGAGTACGGCCACCGCGGCCATCGCGGCCCAGACGCCGAGCCCGGCCCGCCACGACCCGAAGGCGTGCGCGATCGGCACCGCGGAGGCGGCGGCCACCGTCGTGCCCACTGTCAACGCCATCGTGTACGCGCCGGTGACCAGGCCGGTGCGGTGCGGGAAGTGCTGCTTGACGAGCATCGGCAGCAGGATGTTGGCGACCGCGATGCCGGACAGCGCGAGCGCGCTGGTGAGCACGAACACCAAGGTCGAGTCGGTGATGACCCGGAGCACCTGACCGACGGCGAGGGCGAGCATGGCGACCACCAGCACCCGGGCCGGCGCCACCCGGCGGACCAGCCACGGGGTGAGCGCGCCGAGGCCGGCGAACGCGATGGTCGGCAGGGTGGTGACCAGACCGGCGGTGGCGCCGGAGAGGCCCAGCCCGTCGCGGACCTCGTCGAGCAGCGCGCCGAGGCTCGTCACCACGGCCCGCAGGTTGAGCGCGACCAGCAGCATCCCGACCAGCACGAGCGCGCCACCGGTCGCCGGGTGCGTCCGTCGACCCGTGTCCGGGTCCCGCGTCGGGCGGGCGGTGACGGGAGCGGGCGGCGCCGGAGCGGCGGTTGGTGGCGGGGTCATGGCCTCTAACCTACAATCATGGGATGAATTTGGGACCGGTGATGTAACCAGTGCCACCGTCGGTTGATTTCCCCTCCGCCCCGCCGGTGCCGCCCCACGGCCAGCCCGCCGTGCCGCCTCGCGGCCACCGCGTCCGGCAGACGACCGAGCAGCTCCGCGCCCGGATCCTGGGCGGTGAGTGGCCGGTCGGCGGGCGCATCCCCACCGAGCCACAGCTCGTCGCCGCGCTGGGCGTGGGGCGCAACACGGTCCGCGAGGCGGTCCGAGCCCTGGTGCACGCCGGGGTGCTGGAGTGCCGGCAGGGCTCCGGCACGTACGTGGTGTCCACCGACGAGCTGGCACCCGTGGTGGCCCGCCGCCTCGGCGACGACCGGATGACCGAGGTCATCGAGGTGCGCCGGGCCTTCGAGGTGGAGGCCGCCCGGCTCGCCGCGCTGAGGCGTACACCGGAGGACCTGGCGGCGCTCGACGGCGCGCTCGCCGAGCGCGAGGCCGCCTGGCACGGCGGCCGGGTCGACGCGTTCGTCGAGGCCGACGCGGCGCTGCACACGGCGGTGGTCGCCGCCGCGCACAACGCCATGCTCGCCGAGCTGTACGCCTCGGTCGGCACCGCCCTGCGGAGCACGGTCGCCGAGGCGATGGGAGGCGCGCTCACCCCCGAGCGCTACGTCGACCACACCCGACTGGTCGAGGCGATCCGGGCCGGCGATCCCAGCCGGGCCGCGCTCGAAGCCGGCGCTTTTCTGGAACCCGCCGAACGGGCATAGGTTGTGCCGGACAGAAAAGCGGACACTTCAGGAGTACGAATGCTCAAGGGCTTCAAAGACTTCATCATGCGCGGCAACGTCGTCGACCTGGCGGTCGGCATCGTGATCGGTGCCGCGTTCACCGGCGTGGTCACCCAGCTCACCAAGTCGTTCCTCGAACCACTGATCAAGGCACTCGGCGGGGGCACTGGCCTGTCGGCCGGGAGGTGGGAGATCACCAAGGGCAACTACATGGACTGGGCGGGGTTCATCAACGCCCTGATCACGTTCCTGCTCACCGCCGCGGTGCTCTACTTCTTCGTGGTGTTCCCCATGAACAAGCTTGCCGAGCGTCGGCAGCGGGGCGAGGAGCCGCCGCCGGCGGCGCCGAGCGAGGAGGTCAAGCTGCTCACCGAGATCCGGGACGCGCTGGTCTCCGCCGGTCACACCACCCCCGGCCAGCAGCGCGGGGCACTGGACGACGTGCTGGGCCGCCGGACCGAACCCCCGGCACCGCGCTGACCTGAACGAGATGCACATCGGCCCCTGCGGGATTCCCGCAGGGGCCGCATCTTCTCGTACGTGTGTTCGATAGAGTCCCGCCATGGAGCAGCGAAAGCACTGGTGGAACGGGAAGTGGGGGCGGCTGGCCCGGCGGGACGTCTTCCTGCGGGTGGACGCCGACCGGTGGCACGTCGAGCAGCGGGCCGGCGGCGCGGAGGGCATCTCCCGGTTCTACGAGTACGGCAGTGCGGACGAGGCCGAGGACACCGTCCGGGCGCTTCTCGACGGCCCGGACACCTGGCGGGAGCTGTCTCCACGCCCGCCGGGCAGTTGGACCCTCCCGAACAGCTGAGCAACCGGCCGCGGTCCGTCGTCCCCCGCCACCGCCGCAGGACCTGGCGGCGGGTCGGGCGGTGACGGCGTTTAGCGGCGTATCGCCCTGGGAACCGCGGTGGGATGGACCAGCAGGACGAGCAGCAGGCGACCATCTCGCGGATCACCACCGGGATGCCGGTGATCGACTCAGCCGGCACCGAGGTCGGGACCGTGGACCTCGTCCAGCGGGGCGACCCCAACGCGGTGACCGTCCAGACATCGACCGCCGACCCGGGCAGCAGCCTGGACGAGCTGATCGAGGCGACCGCCGTCGAGGAGCCGGACGTCCCGGCCGACCTGGCGGCGCGGCTGCTGCACAGCGGCTACCTGAAGGTCTCGACCGAGTTGACCCGCACGGGCGCGGTGTACGTGCCGGCCGACCGGATCGGGTCGGTGGCCGACGGCCGGGTCCTCCTCGCCGTGGGTGTGGCCGACCTGCCGCCAGAGGAGTAGCCGCACCACCCTGATCGACTCGGGTTCAAGGAAATCGGGGCGTCCGGAGCCTTAGGACACCCCGATTTCATGAACCCCGAGTGGATCTTTCCGGCGCAGCGAACGCGGGCTGGTCCGGCGCTGCGAGCGCGGGTTGCCCCAGCGCAGCGGAGGCGGGCTGCTCCGGCGCAGCGGGGCCGGGCTGGTCCGGCCCGTCGGCGGGCGGGCGGCGGCGGAAGAGCAGCAGCATCAGGCAGCCCGCGACCAAACCCCAGAACGCGCCGCCCACACCGATCAGCGTCACCCCGGAGGCGGTCACCACGAAGGTGACCACTGCGGCCTCCCTGGTCTCCGGGTCGGTCACCGCCGAGGCGAGCGCGGTCGCGAGGGCGCCCAGCAGGGCCAGCCCGGCGACCGCCTCGATGAGGATGGGTGGGGCGACCGCGACCAGTGCGGTGCCCACGCCGGCACCCAACCCGAGCAGGGCCAACCCGACGCCGGCGGTGACCGAGGCGACCCACCGGCGCTCCGGGTCGGGGTGCGCGTCGGGGCCGGCGGCGAGCGCGGCGGTGATCGCCGCGAGGTTCACGGCGTGCCCACCGGCCGGGGCGGCGAGCAGGCTGGCCAGGCCGGTGGCCCGCAACGCGGCGCCGAACGGCGGCCGGTAGCCGTAGCCGACCAGCACGGCCATGCCGGGTACGTTCTGCGCGGCCATGGTGACCAGGAACAGCGGGAGGGCCAGGCCGACCAGCGCGGACACGTTCCAGGCCGGCGCGGTCAGCGTGACCGACGGGACCAGCGCGGCACCGGTCAGACCGGCCGGCGGGGTGGTCAGCGCGATCGCCGCCACCGCCACGACCAGCGCGCCGGGCACCGCCCAGCGGCGGGCGAACCGGTGCAGGAGCAGCCAGCCGACCACCACCGGCCCGGCCACCAGGGGCAGCTCGACCAGCGCGCGGACCGGGGCGGTGCACAGCGGCAACAGCACCCCGGCGAGCATCGCGCCGGCCACCGGCTTGGGGATGGCGGCCACCGCGCGGCCGAGTGGTGGGAACAGCCCGGCCGCGACGATCAACGCACCGGAGACGAGGAAGGCGCCCACCGCGACCGGCCATCCGCCCAGGGGCGGCCCGGTCGCGACCAGCAGCGCGGCACCTGGCGTGGACCAGGCCACGCTCATCGGTATCCGGTGTCGCCAGCCCAGCCAGGCGGCGGCGAGCCCGCACGCCACGCAGAGGGCCAGCAGACCGGAGGCGGCCTGCGCGTCCGACGCGCCGGCCGCACGGAGCCCGGCCAGCACGACGGTGAACGAGCTGGCGAAGCCGACCAGCGCGGTGACCACGCCGGCCAGCACCGGTTGCACACGTCCGGCCATCCCCACCCTCCCCCGGCCGTTCCGTTTACGGAACGACAGCGTGTAGGACGATAGCCGGGTGCCGCACCCACCACCAGCCCGTCGCCCGAACCTCGATGTCGACCCCGCCGTCGTCGGTCGCCGGGTCCGCGCGCTGCGCGAGGAGCGGGGGATCTCGCTGTCCGCACTCGCCCGACTCGCCGGCGTCGGGAAGGCCACCCTCTCCGGCCTGGAGCACGGCACCCGCAACCCGACCCTGGAGACGCTCTGGGCGGTCACCGTGCAACTCGGCGTACCGCTGACCGGTGTGCTGGCCGAGCCGTCCGACGAGCCCACAGTGCACGGCACCGCGGTCAGCGCCACGCTGCTGGAGGTCTTCACCGACACCGACGCGACCTACGAGCTGTACCGGATGCGGGTCGCACCCGGGCCCGGGCAGCTCTCCCCCGCCCACCAGGCAGGCGTCACCGAACACGTCACCGTCTTCGCCGGGGTGCTGCGCGCAGGCCCGGCCGACGCGCCGCTGACCGCCTCGGCCGGTGGTCACCTCCGCTGGGTGTCGGACGTGCCGCACACGTACGCGGCGGTGGGTGACGAGGAGGTCGCCGCCAGCCTGCTGCTGCGCTATCCGCGCCGCTGACCGCCTCAGTCCACAGGGGCGGGCACCGGCGGCCGGCGGCGTACCGCCCAGAGCGCCACCTCGGTCCGCGACGCCGAGCCGGTCTTGCGCAACAGGTTCGACACGTGCACGGTGACCGTGCGCACCGAGATGCCGAGCGCCTTCGCGACCTGCTTGTTCGACATCCCGTCGACCAGGCAGCCCAGCACCTCGACCTCCCGGGCGGTCAACTCCGGGTCGATCGCCGCCACCGGGTCGACCGTCGCCATCGGTTCGACCGGTGGGCGCGGCTCGGGCAGTCGCCTGAGCAACGCCTCAGGCCCGTCTCCGGCGTGCGCGGCCAGCAACTCGGTCAGCGCGTACGGGTTGCCGCCGGTGCACCGCCACAGCGAGGCGACCAGCCGGTCGGACGGGTCGCAGCCCTCGTACACCTGGGTGAGGACCTCGGCGACCTCGGCCTGGCGCAGCGGGCCGAGGTGCTGACGGACGGCTCCCCGGACCCCACTGAGCCGGGCGAGCGCACGACGGGTCAGCTCCGGCGCCACCGCGTCGGCGGCCGGCCGGCTGGCCACCACCAGCAGGGCGGGCAGCTCGGCCACGGTGGCCAGTTCGCCGATCAGGTTGACGCTGGCCGGGTCGAGCGCGTGCAGGTCCTCCACCACGAGAACGGCCGGGCCGGCGCCGACCAACAACTGGACGGTACGCACGGCGAGTCGCAGCAGGGTGCCGGGCGCGTACCGCTCCCGGGGTGCGGTGGGCTGCTGGGCCAACCACGCCAGCGCGTCCGACGGCAGGGCGAGTCGACCGGTGTCGCGCCCGGTGAGCACGGCGGCCAACCAGTCGTACGGGGCCGGGCCGTGCACCCGGGCGGCCCCGGAGAGGATCATCGCGGGACGAGGCGTGAGGGCGTCCACAGCGGCGGCGACCAGCAGACTCTTGCCCACTCCCGCCACGCCGGTGATCACCGCGACGGTCGGCGCCGAGCGGCTGGCCGCCGACACGACGGACCACGCGCGGTCGAGCTCGGCGAGCTCGCCGGCGCGTCCGACCATGGACACCGGCATCATTTCTCAACCCTACGCAGTAGTGCGTAGAGACGAAGGCAGGGTCTTCTTGGCAAGCTTGACCCCATGACGCTGATCCTCCGCTCGGTCATCCTCAACGACATCGGCTTGGTGCGCACCAACAACGAGGACTCCGCCCTCGCCGGTGACCGCCTGATCGCCGTCGCCGACGGCATGGGCGGGCTGCCCGCGGGCGAGGTGGCGAGCGAGATCGTGATCCGGATCCTGGACGAGCTGGCCCCGCCCACCGAGCCCGACGCCGCCGCCGACGCCCTGCGTGCCGTGGTCAGCACCGCCAACCAGCGCATCCACGCCGCCATCACCGTCGACCCGACCCGTGACGGGATGGGCACGACGCTCACCGCGGCGCTGCTGGCCGGGGAGACGCTGGTGCTGGCCCAGGTCGGCGACTCCCGCTGCTACCTGCTGCGCGACGCGGAGCTGACCCAGCTCACCCGGGACGACACCTTCGTGCAGGCGCTGGTCGACCAGGGCACGCTCTCCCCCGACCAGGCCCGCCACCACCCGCAGCGGTCCCTGGTGACCCGGGCCGTGCAGGGTGCCGACACTCCACCGGCGATCGGGGTGCTCACAGTGGTCCCCGGCGACCGACTGCTGCTGTGCAGCGACGGGCTCTCCGACTATGTCGAGGACGAGGCCATCGCGGCGGCGCTGGGCATGTACGCCGACCGCCAGCAGTGCGGTGAGCAGTTGGTGAAGCTCGCGCACCACGCCGGCGCACCGGACAACGTGACAGTCGTCGTCTCCGACGTCGTCGCCCGCTGACCTCGCCGGACCTGTTCGACGGTTTCGCGGAACCGGCCGGACCGGATCCGGTCGACCCAGTAGGTAGTTGTGCCATCTAGGTTGCGCCGCTACTGTCCGACGCGTGGATTCCGACCGGCGCGGGCAGTGGCTGCGGGGGGTGCTCGACATCTGCGTGCTGGCCCTGCTGTCCGAGGGCGAGTCCTACGGCTACCAGCTCGCCCAGGCGCTCGACGCCGCGGGCGTCGGGCCCATCCAGGGCGGCACGCTCTATCCCGTGCTGCTGCGCCTGCAGAAGACCGGCCTGGTGACCGCGCAGTGGCGGGAGGGCAGCGCCGGGCCGGCCCGCAAGTACTACCGGCTCACCGACGACGGGTACGCGGCACTCCGCGCGGGCGGCAGCGCCTGGCTCACCTTCGTCCAGCCGGTGAACGACATCGTCACGAAGGGGGTCACCCGGTGAACGCCGACGATTGGCTGCGAACGCTCACGGCCGAGCTGCACCAGCGCCGGGTCGCGGCGGACGCCGCCCGGCACGTGGTCGCCGAGGCGGCCACCCACCTACGCGAGGGTGGTGGCGACCCCTGGGTCGTCTTCGGTCCACCCCAGCAGTACGCGGGCGCCGTCGTGGAGAGCATCGGCACCGCGCCCGGACCGCGCCCCGGGCCGGTGCGGCTGCACGCGGCGGGCATCACCAAGCGGTACGGGCGGCGAACGGTGCTGCACGACGCCACGCTGACCGTCCGGGCCGGACAGATCGCCGCCGTCATCGGCGCGAACGGCTGCGGCAAGAGCACCTTCCTGCGGATCTGCGCCGGACTGATCTCACCCGACGCCGGTGAGGTGACCGTCTCCGGGCGGCTCGGCTACTGCCCACAGTCCGGCGGCACCGCCGACTTCCTGCTCCCCGACGAGCACTTCGTGCTGGTCGGTGCCGGTCAGGGCGTGGCCCGGGGTCCCGCCCGCCGGGCCGGCCGGTCCGCAGCACGCCAGCTCGGTTGGGAGGCGGGCGGGGACGTGCAGGCCCGCCACCTGTCCGGCGGCACCCGGCAGAAGCTCAACCTGACCATGTCCACGCTCAGCGCCCCGGACGTGCTGCTGCTCGACGAGCCGTACCAGGGCTTCGACCAGGGCACCTACGTCAACTTCTGGGACCAGCTCAGCCGACTGCGCGACGGCGGCGCGGCGATCGTCGTGGTGACCCACCTGCTCAACCAACTCGACCGGGTGGACATCGTGCTCGACCTGACACCTGCACAGGAAGCCGGGTGGCACGCCCCCGGCGTCCAGGGAGGCCACCCGTGAACCGGCTCCTGACCGTCGCCGAGATGACACTGCGGGAGCTGCTGCGGCGTCGGGGCGTACTCCTGCTGTTGTTGTTGATGCCGTTGACCTTCTACCTGATCCGGCGGGACGCCTACCTCGGGCAGTCGGTCCGGTCGCTGCTCCTCGGCGTGGGTTGGGCGGTGAGCACCGCCGCGCTGTTCGCCACCACAGCGGCTCGCGAGTTGGAGCCGAGGCTGCGGCTGGCCGGCTACCGTCCACATCACCTCTACCTCGGTCGGGTGCTGGGCCTGTGGACGGTGGGGCTGGTCATCTCCGTGCCGTTCTTCCTGCTCCCCATGATCGACGGCGCGGACCTGCGGTACGGCGGCCTGGCCGCCGCGCTGCTCTGCTCCGTCGCGGTGGCGGCGCCGTTCGGGATGCTGATCGGCGCGCTGCTGCCCCGCGAGATGGAGGGGACGCTGCTGCTGCTCACCGTGGTCACGGTGCAGATGTTGATCGACCCGGCCGGGTCCGGGGCGAAGTTGACGCCGTTCTGGTCGACCCGGGAGATCGCCACCTGGGCGGTGGACCACACCGACCAGGGCTACCTCTCGCGTGGCGTGCTGCACGGGCTCGCGGTGACCGTCCTGCTGGTCGTCGGTGTGGCCGCCGTGGTCAGCGTCCGCCTGCGCCGCCGCCGGCACCTGCGGCACCTGCCGGTCGGATGACCGGTGTGCCGGCCGGCGTCGAGCGCCGTGCCGGTGGCACGGATCCCGCCAATCGGGTTGCTGCGACCTGTACGGCAGGCTGAGATGGGCGAATGACCATCCGCCGGGTGACCGCCGACGACCGTCTCACCACCAGCTTCCCGCTGGCCGCGTACGCCTTCGAGTCCTCGCCGCTCAGTGCGGCCCGGATCGACGAGTTCCGCGACTACCTGCCCTACCAGGAGGGCAACCGGACGCTGATCGCCGAGGAGAGCGGCGCAACACTGGCCGCCGTGTCGGCCATTCCGATGCGGCAGAACCTGCGCGGGGTGGTGCTGCCGATGGCCGGTGTCGCCGGGGTGGCGACCCACCCGCTGGCCCGCCGGCAGGGGCACGTCCGGACGCTGCTGCACCAACTCCTCGACGAGATGCGCGACGAGGGGCACTCGCTCAGCGCGCTCTATCCGTTCCGTCCCAGCTTCTACGCCCGGTTCGGCTACACGGGGCTGCCCAAGCCGCGCCGGGTCACCTTCACCCCGGCCAACCTGGGGTCACTGCTCCGGGTGGACCTGCCCGGCGAGGTGAGTTGGGAACGCATCGCCGCCGGCTATCCGGCGTGGCGGGCCTTCACCGAGCGCAACCTCCAGGAACGACACGGCTTCTCGATCTTCCCGGACTACCGGGCGGTCGGGATGCGCGACCGGGACGAATACTGGCTGATCACCGCCCGGGTGGCCGGCGAGGTCACCGGCGCGGTGACGTACCGGATCGACGAGCACGGCGGCACGTTGCACGGCAACGAGCTGCTGGTCGCCGACCCGCTCGCGCGGGCGCTGCTGTTGCAGTTCTTCGCCCGGCACGTCGACCAGATCGACCGGATCACCGTCCAGGTCCCGCCCGACGAGTTGCCGGAGCTGTGGCTGACCGACCTGGACGTGCACGTCGAGGCGCGGACGGCAGTGCCGGGTGCGTCGGCTCCGATGGCCAGGCTGCTGTCGCTGGACGCGTTGCGTGGGCTGCCCGCCGGCCCCGGCCGGGTACGGGTCGAGCTGACCGGGGACCGATGGCTCGCCGGCACGCACCTGCTGGACGGCACGACCGGCGCGCTGGAGCTGGTCGGCGACACCGCCGACCGCACGCCGACCGCCACCCTCACCGCGGCCGGGCTCTCCGCCCTCGCGTACGGGGTGCTGGACCCGGCCGAGCTGCCGTTGCGCGGTCTGGGTGAGGTGCCGGTGGACGCCGCCGCGGAGCTGCGCGGCATCTTCCCCCGTCGGGTGCCGTATCTCTTCGCCGACTTCTGAGCCTTCCTCACGACCGGGTTTGTCGCCCCGGCGGGCGTGGGTAGGGTCCCGCGAATGCCGGAGTGGTTACAGGCGGGTGGGTGGGGGCTGCTGGCCGGGTCGGCTCTGCTGGTCGGGGCGGCGGTCGGCTGGTTCGCCCGGGTGCCGCAGCGCGTCACCGCGTCGATCATGGCGTTCGGGGCGGGGGTGCTGCTCTCCGCCGTGTCGTTCGAGTTGATCGCCGAGGCACACGAGCAGGGCGGTCTGCTGCCCACCGCGCTCGGCGCTGCCGGCGGAGCGGTCGTCTACACACTGGCCAACGTGGCTCTCGCCCGGCACGGCGCCCGGCACCGGAAGCGGTCCGGCGACCAGCAGCCCTCCGAGAACGAGCAGCCCGGCTCCGGGTCGGCGATCGCCGTGGGCGCGCTGCTCGACGGCATACCGGAATCGGTGGTGATCGGCGCGAGCCTGCTCAGTGGTGGCACGGTCAGCCTGGTCACGGTCGCCGCGGTCTTCCTCAGCAATGTGCCGGAGGGCCTGTCCAGCGCGGCCGGCATGCGTCAGGCCGGCCGGACCCGGCGGTACGTCTTCCTGCTCTGGACCGGGATCGCCCTGATCAGCGGGGTGGCGGCGCTGCTCGGCAACACGTTGCTGGGTGGCGCCCCGCCGGAGGTGCTGGCCGGGATCACCGCACTGGCCGCCGGCGCGATCCTCGCGATGATCACCGACACCATGGTCCCCGAGGCGTTCGAGGACGCGCACCTGCTCGTCGGTCTGGTCACGGTCGCCGGCTTCCTGACCGCGTTCGCCCTGTCCCACAGCTGACCACCGGACACACGCCACGAGCGGCGCGAGGGCGGGCGGCGCGGCGGTCTGCAGGCGGGCGGCGGCGGTGGGCGGTGGGCGGCGACGGTGGGCGCGTGGCTTAGCGGTGCATTAAACCGGCCCGGCAGATTCGTCGTGATGCCGTCGCGGCTCCTAGCATCACGGGGTGCGCATGACGTCGCTTGCCGCTCTGGTCGTCCTCGGTGTCGCCGCCGCAACCCTGCCCGCCTGCGCGCCCAACGATCCGGCCCCCGCCTTCGAGGCCGGCTCGTCCGCTTCGCCGACAGCCCTGCCGACCGCCGGCCAGGGCGAAGCGCCGGAGGCCCGCGACGGCCTCGGTGGCCCAGGGGCCAGCGCGAGCCCGAAGCCCGCCGAGAAGGTCCTCGCGGCCGGCAACCCGAACGGCAGGGCCAGCGTGCCGGCGGAGGCCCGGGCGGTGGACACCTCGAAGCCGACCCGGACCGTCGGCACCGGCACCCCGGCGAGCTGCACCTCCGCCGCGGTCGTGAAGGCCGTCGCGGCCGGCGGTGTCATCACGTTCAACTGCGGGCCGGCCCCGGTGACGATCAAGATGACCGCCACCGCGAAGGTCCGCAACGCCAACGGGCCGAAGGTAGTGCTGGACGGCGGCGGCACTGTCACGCTGAGCGGCCAGGGCCAGCGCCGCATCCTCTACATGAACACCTGCGACGAGGCCCAGGGCTTCACCACCTCGCACTGCCAGAACCAGGACCACCCGCAGCTCACCGTGCAGAACCTGACGTTCGCCGACGGCAACTCCACCGGCGACAAGGCCGAGGGCGGCGGCGGTGGGGCGATCTTCGTCCGCGGTGGGCGGTTCAAGGTGGTCAACTCGCGCTTCGTCCGCAACCGCTGCGACCGCACCGGCCCCGACCTGGGCGGCGCGGCCATCCGGGTGCTCAGCCAGCATGAGAACAAGCCGGTGTACGTGGTGGGCAGCACCTTCGGCGGCGGTTCCTGCTCCAACGGGGGCGCGCTGAGCAGCATCGGTGTGTCCTGGGTGGTGCTCAACAGCGTGCTCAGCCACAACGAGGCGATCGGCAGCGGCGCCAACCCGGCCAAGTCCGGCACGCCGGGCGGCGGCAGCGGTGGCGCGATCTACTGCGACGGCAACGACTTCACCGTACGGATCGCCGGCACGATCATCGAGAACAACAAGGCCAACGAGGGCGGCGGTGCGGTCTTCTTCGTGAGCAACAACCGCACCGGCACGATGAAGATCGAAAACTCGACCCTGCGCCGCAACCCCAGCGGCAAGTTCGAGACCCGCGGCTTCCCCGGCATCTTCTTCCTGGGTGCCCAGAACCCGACGGTAACGGCATCCAAACTGAGCTGACCCAGCCTGCGGTCCGGCGCGGCCCGGCGCCTGCGCGCGGGCTCGGCCTGCGCGCCCGCCTCGGTGATCAAGAGGTTTCGGTCACCGGAGCCGCATTTCCTGACCGAAATCTCTTGATCACCCGGGCCTGCCGGCGGGTTGGGGTCAGTAGGGGTTTCCCTGGCCTGGGGGGCGGGCTTCGAGCAGGGCTGCGGGGCGGCCCGGCAGGTCCCGTGCGCCGGACATCGGCGGGCTTCCCGTGTGGGCGCCGTCGGCCATTCCCGCGAAGAGTTCCTTGAGCGCCGTGAGCGCGCTGATGGTGGGCTGCCAGCCCAGCTCGGTCTCCGCCCGCTCGCTGGACATCAGCGGGGCGTTCAGACCCAGCTCCACCCAGCCCGCATCGACCGGCTGCAGCCGCGCGCGCCAGGTCAGCGCCGCCGCCACCCGCAGCACCGGTGCGGCGACCGGCACCGTCCAACCGTGGAAGTGCCGGGCCACCAGCTCCGGGGTCAGCACGGGGTCCGCGGCGAGGTTGAAGGCGCCGCGCGCATCACCCAACACCGCCCGGGCGTACGCATCGGCCACGTCATCGGCGTGCACCGCCTGCATCCGCAACCGGCGGTTGGTCGGCACCAGCGGGATCCGGCCGAAGCGCAGCAGCCGCACCGGCGCCAACGGGCCGAGAAAGTAGCGGGTGATCTCCGTGCCCGCGGCCCGCTGGAAGATCAACCCGGGTCGCATCCGCACCACCCGCAACGCCGGGTGTTCGCGCTCCACCCCGTCCAGCAGCCCCTCCACCTCGGCCTTGTGCTCGCTGTACGACGAGCCGGGCACGCCTGTGGCTGGCCACCGCTCACTGATCGGGTGGTCCTTCGGGCCGGACGCGTAGACGCCGACCGACGACGCGTACACCAGAGCCGGCACACCGGCCCGGACCACCGCGTCGATCACCGCCCGACTGCCGTCGACGTTGGTCCTCCGCAGCACCCGCTGGTCGTGGCTGGGCTGGATCTGCCAGGCCAGGTGCACCACCGCGTCCGCACCGGCGAACACCTCGGCGAGCTGCCCCGCCGCGCCCGGCGCGCCGATGTCGCAGGAGTGCCACTCCACCTGGTCGTACGGCTCGCCGGCATCCGGGCCGGGCAACCGCCGGGCAACCCCGGCCAGCTCCACGCCCCGCTCCCGGCGCAGCCGCCGCAGCAGCGCCGTACCGACGTTGCCGCTAGCCCCCACCACCACGATCCGCATGCCCGACCCCGTACCCGCCCAGCAGCAGCTCAACCGCCCACCCACGCGGTTGGCGCGCCCGGCGCGCCCGGCGTGCGTGGCGTGCGTGGCGGTCTTGATCCACTCGGCTTCCTGAAAGTCGCGGTATCCCGGCGGGCACGACAGCCCGACTTCCGGAAACCCGAGTCGATCAAGGGCGAGGAGAGTCGCGGACCCAGCCGTGCTTCTCCGTCCCCCGCCGGCCGGTGGTAGCGGCCAGGCAACGTGGGCAGATCCAGCCCACCGCGTCAGCCTCCGTGAGCACGTCGGTGCCCGAGTAGTCGAAGCGCACATGCGGGAAACGACGCAGCCGGGTCCGGCTCAGAGCGAGGCCGCACACGGTCTGGTTCTGACCGGGCCGCCAGGCATGCACCTCGCCACCCGGCTGGCGTACGCCGTCCGGCCCGATCTCCTCGCCCGACGCCGCCACGGCCGGGATGCTGCTCGCCCTCATGCCCATCCCGGTTCCCCGCCCGCCCACACCCATGCGTCGCCTGATCAACCTCACCGGCCTCTCGATGACCGGGTGGTGATCAGGCACGGCGAGCGCCGGCTGACGGCAGGCATCGACGGCCGGCCGGAAGCCGAGAGTCGCCGGCGCTCACCGTCGGGTAACCTGAGCGCGCGGGCCGCTAGCTCAATGGCAGAGCTGTGGACTTTTAATCCATAGGTTCAGGGTTCGAGTCCCTGGCGGCCCACTCCGTTCCAGCTCAGCGGCCCTCTCTGGGGCCGCTGTTGGTGTCATTCGGGCCGCTACAGGAGCGAAGTACAGCAGTCGACTCTCGCCGGTCCGACTCTTGCCGAGCCGCTGCTCATCTCGCACGCCAACTACCGGCAGAGTGAGCCGATCAGCTCTTCGAAGCCGGGGAACTCTTCCCGCGCTGCGGTAATGACCTCATCCGCCGACCTGCGATGCGATGGTGCCCAGCGTTGGGCGATCTCGGCAAGGCGCTCATCCGTGCGCGGCTCATGTTCATGATCGGGATAGGCCGTTGCTTCCCATGGACCGAAGCCGTCGGCGAGAAGCCACAGGTAGACCCACAAGTTCTGCGCCACGACTCCCGTTTCGCCCTCCGAACCGAGAAACACCACCGGCTGCTGCTCGATCGGCGTGAACGCTCCGTGCTCACTTGGCGGCCAGCGTGCTAATCACAGTGCAGAAAAACCCGATTCCCAAGCTGACAGTAATCTCCCTTCCAGCACGACTCCGTGACAGCGCGAAGTGCAGCAACGGAGGCCGTAATCCGCGCCTCACGGCAATTGACTAACCCGCCTGACGCCACGCGACCGGATCTGATCCAGTCGGCCGCGAGTTGCGAACTAGATATCCTCGCTCGTGGTCCACCATGCCGGCGGCCATCCCGGACTGGGAGACGCGGTGCCGACATGATTCGCCACTTTCCATGAGTTCTTGTCTTTGTGGACCACGAAGGTATAGGCACCCCGGACAATCGTGGCAGACTGCACAACGTACCCATCGGTTTCGCCGGTTGGAGCTAGAATCACTAGTTCAAAGTTAGGCCCGATTTTCCGCTGCACACTTCCCGCACCCAACTTGTCAATGTCTACGCCTTGCCACAGGTCCTGCAAGTGCTTTCGTTCGTCAGTCAAGAAACTTTCCCAGGTTTCTCTTGGTTGCCCCTCCCTCGCAAGCAAATCAGCAAGTTTATCCATGCGCGCTAGGTCACCATCGGAATGATCAACGTTTTCCCACAGCCAAGTTTGGACCCGGCAATGGATCCAATTCTGATCTACAGCAAGGAGCCAATCCTCATGGCGGCACTCTTGGGCGGCCGCGAGGAATCTATAAACGACTCCAACTGGACCGTTGTCGGCGAATCTTTCACTCATTCCTTCCTCGGAGAGGGCCATTCTTCTAGCGATCTTCTCCCCTTCGTCCATTGCTGCCACAGGAGTTGCGCCAGGAGGCAGAGTGGGATCCTGGGCTGGCGGGAGCTCCCGATTCATGAACATCCCCATTATCGAGATGAGCATTAGGGCGGACACGACGCCCGGAAAGACGGAGTACCATTGAAATCCGTTGCGTACAATGAAGTAAGTCCAAAGGCCAAAACCGACGCAGGTTATGGCGGCCAAGATGAGTGAGCTGACAGGTACTGGCTTCTTTGGAGTTCCGAGTTTTTGTCCAGTTAGGCGCGCAACGTCGAGTGTAATTCGCCCGTGGATCCACAGCGCTGCCGGCGTATGTTCTCGTAATGTGTCGTTCTTTTCTATTTCCTCAGCCAGTGAGAGATTATCGCGGATATCCTTCCGAAGGCGCTGACGTCGACTTAAAACTGTTGCCACGGCAGCCAGAGGGGTGGCAATCGCCGTCACAGCCTGCACGATCGCGTTAATATCCACCGCAGCAACGTACCCGAAACTCCATATGGGAGCGATGCCAGATGACGCCTTGGCGAACCCCTGGGAGCGTGCCGTTCGACGGCGAACTTGAACGCAGAAGGCTCAGACAGCACGTCAGGGCGAACAGTTGAGCGTTGACAGCGACGGTGCCAGCAACCAGCCCGGATGGTGAGGACCAGGGGCAACGCAGCGCTGGACGGTCGTCCGAGGCCAGGCAAAGACGGACGAGGCCCGGATAGCTCGCCGAGGACTCGTAAGTGAGGTGTCAGGCAGCGAGGCAGCAAGAAGGCAGCGCGAGCCTTAACGCGGGCCGACCACGAACGTCAGCGAACGATGCCGGGCACCTGCTGGTCGACGCGAATCGGCACCAGCCGGCAGTAGCCGCTAGCCCGAGACCGCATCCCCCCGACAGGGTTCGTCGATGGTTACGACAGAGTCAGCGGCCGACGCGGATGCGGTCGGCGGCGTACACCTCGCGTGAGCCGTCGGCCCGGAAGATCACGATGACCGGGATGCCCTCACCGATCTCCAGCTCGCGCCGTTCGGCGGGGGTGGGCATCCGAGCGGTGGCGGTGTCGCCCTTGAGGAGGGTCACCGTTTCGGTCGGCTCGTCGGCGCGGACGAACGTTCCGCGCGGTGGTTCCACGATCACGAGCCCTTCCGACCGGAGTAGCGCTACCGCTTGTCGGACGCTCGTACGGCTCAGCCCGTACCCCTGAGCCAACCGCAGCTCGCTGGGAAGCGAGGCCCCGGGCGCCAGGTCGCCAGACGCGATCCGGTCTCGCAGGAGGTCTGCGAGCTGCCGGAACACGGCACGATCCGCGCTGGGGTCGATCACAAATGTGACGCTACGTGTCCAATAGTTCTACATCTTATTGTATCTACAGTCCTACGTCGCTACAGTGACATGAGCTGGAACAACAGCCAGCGACCGCCTCCACCTGCCGTGAGATTGAAGAACGCCCGAGGGGAGACCTGGTGCCTCGCGTGTCGTACGAGGAGTACTTAGTGGCCGTCGCGCTAACCCTGGCAAGGCGGCACCGACCGGTCTGGTCATGGCAGCGATGGCGGAAGGTCTGCCGATGCGGGGGCGAGTTGCCCTGCCATTCGAGGCATCAAATCCCGATCAACCGGGGTCACTGGCCCTCAGAGGACGGCCGGCTATCCGCTTCGTCATCGGAACCGCCGGCCGAGCGGGGGGAGCCGAAGTGACGAACCACCTCCCGATCACGCCGGCCTGGATCTGCGGCGGCTGCGGTGCCGACTGGCCCTGTCACACCCGCCACCGAGAGCTGCGAGCGGAGTACGACCTCGCCCCCGTGTCACTCGCCCTCTACCTGGCCGCCCAGCTCGTCGACGCCGCCCAGGACCTGGCCCACGTCCCCGCCGGCGACCTGCACCACCGGTTCCTCGGCTGGACCCGATGAGCATCTTGCGACCCGGCGACGAGAAGTTCCATTACAGCGACGGCTCTCACAAGTGGATCCCGCCCGACCCTGACTACGACCAGGAGGTCTGGGACGAGCAGGTCCGCCAGCACAAGCACGGACACCTCAGGAACGAGCGCCCCAAGGTCCGCATCCAACGCCTCGTCTGATGCCAGCAGTACAGCAGCGAAGTACAGCAACCGCGCCAGCCAAACCGGGCCGATAAGCACGCCAACAGCCCGGATGACCTCGAACCACACCGCAGAAGACCGGTTCGCCGGCAATCCATAGGTTCAGGGTTCGAGTCCCTGGCGGCCCACCATCTTTACCAGCGTGAACAGGCTCTACGGCCGGTGCGGAGCCCTGTGGATTCGCCCCGGTGGTCACAGACTGGTCACGTGGCTTGCGCGGGCATCCTGTCCACCGGCGGGTCGGCCGCGTCCTGGGCGGTCCTCGGCCGGCTCACCGTCCCCGGCACCGCGGCCGCCGCCTCCGCGCTGAACGCCATCGACACCATCACCGGTGAGCAGCCCAACCAACACAGCACCACCAGCACCACCTAGGCCGGCCTCACCGGCGGACCGTCGGTCACCGTCAACGTGCGCCCGTCCGGGCGCGTCCTGGTCATCTACAACGCGCAGATCGACTGGGCTGTCGGCACCGGGGTTCCGGCCGGTGGTGAGGCCGGCATCGACGTGTCCGGCGCGAACACCCTCAGCCTGATCGGCACGACCGCCACCGACCGGCGGATCCGGGCGTACATCCAGAGCGGCGGGGCGTCGACCAACGTCGGGATCTTCGGCCTCGGCAGCCACACGATGTTCCGCAACCTCAACCCCGGCGCCACCACGTTCAAGCTCCGCTACCGCAGCCTGAGCGGCCATCCGATCGACTTCGACAACCGGGCCACCACCGCGATCCTGCTGTAATCGCAGGGGGCATCACTCGGCGGGCGGGACGCTCTCTGGCTCGATTGACTGCGAGGACCGAGGGAAGACGTATCGAGGGACGCGGCGCGGGTGGCCGTTGCCGACTCTTCTCCACCGCTGACCGGACGAGTCGGTGAATTCAACCGTTACGATCGATTCTTGGCTGGATATCCGAGCATCCGCCGTGGAAATTGGCGGCTGAGCTGTCCCGTTGATCTCTGCATACTCGGCCGGCAAAATGAAGTCTTTCACCTCTAGCTGTACGACTCGGCCCTGAAAGTTGACTGAGCCAGTCACCCGGTGGATCGGCGAGAGCCGGTGGTTGTAGACCCTGACTCTGACGCCGCGGATCCAGCCCGTAACCCCTGCGATCCCGGGCTGGGACGTGAAGACGAGCTGTGCCCTTCGCTCATCTTCTGAGCTGCGCTCTGCCGCCAGCTCATCTCGTGCTTGGCGCGCCTGTCGCCGCTCAAACAGCAACAGCGCCGTCGCGGCACCTGCGGCAGCTAGGCCGGCGAACACGCCCGCGATGCTGCCCCACGCCTGCATCCAGTCGGTGACCTTAGGCCTATCTGGGCCACTCTGCGGGGCGTTTGCGACCGCCCACGCGGCGACGCAAAGCAACGCGGCGAGCAGGAACAGGCCGGCGGTGGTGATGAGCTGCCAGGTCTTCCTATCAAGGTTCACCCGGGCATCCTGCCTCCACCTGTCGAGGCGGCCTGTCAGCTCGCGACAGCGATGGACGTGGGCGAACCGTACGCAAGACGTGAAAATCGCACAGGCGGTCCGATGGTCATTCACGTCCCCGCCGTTGATCGCCCCGCGAGGCAACTGGGCCTGGTAGGAGGTTGGAAAGGGGCGGTGCACCGCTGACACGATGCACCGCCCCGGCCGCTGCTCTATTGGGAGGGCATCGGCAATGTCGGAAACGAAGGGCAAGGGGTCACGGGTACGCCATAGACGGGGCCGGATCGCCAACCGCGTGGAAGTTGCGGCTGGTGGTGGGCGCTGCCGGCGTCGCGGTGGGGGTGGCGGAGCTGACCGCTCGCTGCTCGGCGTAACCGGCAAGATGCCCGTCGGGTCAACTACTGGCGGGCACCTTTGCCATCACCGGGTCCAGGGCGCGGTAATTCGGTGACGCCCTCAGTCAACGGCTGCACCGCCGCCGGCCTGCGGCGGCAGAAGTTCAACATCGCCCTCGGCGGGGCCGGCGATCGGGGCCATCTTGTCGGGCTCGCTCCACTGCGGCGTTAGGGGTGTCGCCCATCCGTCGTGGTCAATTACCCACGCCACGACGAATTCTTCCCAGGTGTCTTTCGTGTTCTTAACGCGGACCCGCCACCCACCCCCGGGGATCACGGCTCGGATGGTTTCTTCATTCTTCCTCAGACCGAGGAACCCCTCGATGGCTTGCGCCAGCACGAGGCCGTTCTTGCCCACAACCATGGGCAGCCCTTCGTCGTCCCATGCCTCCACCCGCATGGTGGTGGTGTAACTGTTGCCGGCGTCGGCCGTACGCCGAAATTCGGCCAGGTGTGTGCCCTGCGCCGGGATCACTGCCCTGCCCCTGTCGCCGGCTTGAATCCCTGCTCGGTGGACACCCGCACGACGAGGAATTGGAGCGGGAGTCCGAGCGCCGCAGCCTGCTCGGCACCGTGCTTTGCCTCTTCGATGGCCTCGCCGATGTTGCCCTCCATGTAGGAGTGGTCACCGAAAACCGCGAGTTGGGCGTTGCGCTGGTCAAAGGACATCACGAGGTAGCTGCCTGTCGAGAGCGGCCCCTGAGCGGGGTCAATGGGAACGATGGCCATGGGTGGGATCCTCCGACTCTCCGTGATGCGCGCACACCAACTGTCCAGTGCCCGACAGAGCGGCAAACCGCCCAGGCTCAGCGGCAACGATCCAGCGTGACGTCGCACGACCGATTGGAGATCTCATGCCGATGGGGCAGCCTCGCGAGGTACCCGACAGCATCCTCACTCACCTGGTGGGCGCGTTGGTCAAGGAGACGGCCGAGTTCATGCTTCAGCACTGGCAGCCGGACGGGATCTTGCAGCCTCCAGATCCCTTCGGCACGGTGTTGGAGTGGATGTGGGGTGCCGAGCCCGATCGTGCCGTTGGGATGGTCGGTGACCTGCTCTGGCACCTCCGCCGCGGCGATGGTGCTGCGGACAGGTCGATCACTCTCGACACCTTGATGGTGGGGCTGCCTCTGGCGGTTTGTGCCCTCCCACCTGAGCAGGTGGACGCGCTGTTGGATCGGGTGGAGACGGAGGTTCCGCGGCATCTCGGCGAAGACGTCAACACCTGATTGCCACATTTCAGGCTCAGCCGCCGGAACGGGCCGCCGGGCGCGAATCCTGGCGGGCCGTCGTCATGATGGCAGGGTGACGATGCTCCTGGACTGGATCGCTCGCCGGATGGCTCTCTGGATCACCGTCAGCGTGGTCCTGGTCCTCACGTCCATGTGGGTCATCTCAGCCTCCTATCGAGCGCCGGTTGGCGAAGATCAGCCGAAGGTCACTGACTGGATGCAGGGATGGGGCAGCGTGTTCGGGGTCGTCGCTGGGCTGGCTGCTGCGGGCGCCGCTGCGTTCCTGCTCTTGCACGAGCGGCAGCGGGCCGCTGCCTCCGAGCGACAGATAGCCGAAGAACGCGCCGACGCCGTGCTTAACGTGCCCAGAGCGGTGGTCGCCGCCCCGGCTCAGTTCAAAATCAACGGAGGCGGCGACGACAAGCACCTCGGCGAGGTAGTAGCTGCGGTTCACAACTACGGGTCCAACCCCATCCGCAACGTGGCCGTCGTCGTCACCCTGCCCAC
>NZ_JAGPYA010000077.1:0-28817 GCF_018070245.1 Micromonospora sp. M61
CACCTACGGCGGAGCCACCTACCGCTGCCGGCAGGCGCACACCGCGATTCCCGGCTGGGAGCCGCCGAACGTACCGGCGCTCTGGCTCCAGGTCTGACCGCACGGGTGCGGCCCATGGCCGCACCCGTGTTCGCCGCCCTCGCGTGAACGGAGCACCCGGCATGCCTCGCCGTACCCGTCTGGCGTCAGTGATCGCCGCTCTGCTGCTCACCGGCGGCTGCGCCGGGTCGCCCACGTCGAACCCGTCAGCCCGGCCGCAACCGGCGCCCGCGTCCCCGGCCGGGTCGGCGGATGCTGGAGCCTCAGGCGCCGGTGCGGCCCCGGCCGGGGACACGATCGACGCCGCCACGATGAGCGGGATCGACGTGGTGTTCCTCAGCACGATGGTCGGGCACAGCGAACGCACCCTGCAGATCGTCCGGTTGGCTTCCGACCGGCTGCGCGACGACGCGCTGCGCACCCTGGCCGCCGCCATCGAGGCGACCGAAGCCGACGAGCTGGCCGCGATGCGTGGCTGGTTGCCCACTACCGGGCCCGGCGCCAGCGCGGCCGCCCACCACCACGAAGGGCACGGCGACGACGCCGCGCTCGACCGGCTGCGGACCGCGCCGGACGCGGACGTCGACCGGGTGCTGCGCGAGGTGCTCGCCGACCACCAGCGGTCGGCAGCCGACCTGGCCCGGGCCCAGGTCGACGTAGGCCGCAACGAGCGGGTCCGCGACCTGGCCGGGCGCATCGAGCAGTCCCGGACCGCCGAGGTCGAGCTGTTGACGGGTACGCCCTGAGCGTGGTCACGCCCCGGGCGTGGTTATGCCCTGAGCATTGTTACGCCCTGGGCGTGGTTATGCCCGGGGTGCCCTGGTCAGCGGGGTTCCAGCTTGATGGAGACCGAGTTGACGCAGTGCCGGGTGTCCTTCGGGGTGAAGCCCTCGCCGTGGAAGACGTGCCCGAGGTGACTGTCGCAGCGGGCGCAGCGGATCTCCGTACGCGCCATGCCGAGGGTGCGGTCCTCGATTTCCTTCACCCGGCCCGGAATGGCGTCGTCGAAGCTCGGCCAGCCGCAGTGCGAGTCGAACTTCGTGTCACTGGAGAACAGCTCCAACCCGCAGGCGCGGCAGTGGTAGACGCCCTGGGTCTTCGTGTCCACGTACTCGCCGGTCCACGGTCGCTCGGTGCCGGCCTCCCGTAGGACGTGGAACTCCTCGGGGGTCAGTCGGACCCGCCACTCGTCGTCGGTGCGGGGCAGCTCATTGTCGTCAAGACTCACCCGTCAACGGTACGTCGAAGGTCGGGGTCGTGGCATAAGGTCGCGGGATGGCTGGCACCAAGGCAGCGGTCACCGAGGTCGAGGTGGCCGGGCACAGCGTACGGCTGAGCAGTCCGGACCGGGTGATCTTCCCCCAGCGGGGGTTCACCAAGGCGGACGTCTTCCACTACTACCTCGCCGTCGGCGACGGGATCATGCGCGCCCTGCGGGACCGGCCCACCACGCTGCAACGCTTCCCCGAGGGCGTCGAGGGTGAGGCGTTCTTCCAGAAGCGGGTGCCCACCCGAGGGGTGCCGCCCTGGGTGACGACCGCGCAGATCACCTTCCCCAGCGGTCGGAGCGCGGCGGAGCTGTGCCCGGTCGACCTCGCACACGTGGCCTGGGCGGCGCAGATGGGCACCATCGTGTTCCACCCCTGGCCCGTCCGCGCCGCCGACGCCGACCGGCCCGACGAGCTGCGCATCGACCTGGACCCACAGCCCGGCACCGACTTCGCCGACGCGGCCCGGGCCGCCGGGGAGGTTCGTGCGCTCCTCGACGAGCTGGGCGTGGCCGGTTGGCCGAAGACCTCCGGCGGCCGAGGTGTGCACGTCTACCTGCGAATCCAGCCCCGTTGGACGTTCACCGAGGTGCGCCGGGCCACCATCGCGCTCGCCCGGGAGGTGGAACGCCGCCACCCCGACCTGGTCACCACCGCGTGGTGGAAGGAGGAACGCGGCAGCCGCGTCTTCGTCGACTTCAACCAGATGGCGCGCGACCGCACGATCGCCTGCGCGTACTCGCTGCGGGCCAACGCCCGGGCCACCGTCTCGACCCCGGTCACCTGGGACGAGCTGCCCGACGTCGACCCGGACGACTTCGACCTGCGCACCGTCCCGGCCCGGCTCGCTGAGCGCGGCGACCCGCACGCCGGCATCGACGACGCACCATGGGACATCACCCCGCTGCTGGAGTGGGCCGACCGGGACGCCGCCGCCGGTCAGGGCGACCTGCCGTACCCGCCGGACCATCCGAAGATGCCCGGCGAACCCAAGCGCGTGCAGCCCAGCCGCGCCAAGCGAACCCCCGACGACGACAACGCCTGACCGGCCGGGCCTCGCTTCTCGCGGGGCCGGAATTTGTCGTACACCTGTTCTAGAGTTTGGGTGTGATCGATGAGTTGGCGCGGGCGGAGAGTGCGGTGGCGACCTGCGCCGACGCGGCCGCCTGGCCTCTCACCGAGCACGAGCTGGTCGCGGCGCTCGATGTCGCGCACCGCTTGGAGCAGCGTCTCGCCGCCGTGAAGCTGGCGTTGGTGCGCGAGGTGGATGGTCGGGGCACGGCGGTCGCGCAGGGCGCGTCCAGCACGGCGGTCTGGTTGCGTGAGCGACTGCGGTTGACCATTCCGGCGTCCCGTCGGTTGGTCGATCTCGCGGCGTGCGTTGACGCGGCCCCGACAGCCGTGCGGGGCGCGCTGGCGGCCGGCGCGGTCAGCGTGGAGCAGGTGCGGGTCATCGCCGACACCGTCGCCACTGTGCAGACGGCCGCTGGGCCGGAGGTGGCCGACAAGGCCGTCGGCGTGCTCACCGACTGGGCCGGCCAGTTCGACCCCATGCTGCTGCGCAAGCTCGGCACCCGCATCCTCGACCACGTCGCCCCCGACATCGCCGACGCCGCCGCCCGCGCCGCACTCGACGCCGAGGCCGCCCGGGCGACGCGCGACCGGCACCTCACCATCTCCGAGCAGGCCGACGGTCGGCTGCGCCTCACCGGCACCCTCGACGCGGAAGCCGCCGCGCTGCTGCGCGCCGCCATCGACCCCCTCAGCGCACCCGCCGGCCCCGACGACCAGCGCTGCGCCGGCCAGCGCCGCCACGACGCCCTCGCCGACGTGTGCCGCCTCGCCCTGCGCACCGGAGAGCTGCCCGACAGCGGCGGCGACCCCGCCCAGATCGTCGTCACCACCAGCTACGACGCGCTGACCCGGCAGCTGGGCGATGGGGCGCTCGACATCGGCCTGCGGCTCACTCCCGGCACGGTGCGCCGACTCGCGTGCGACGCCGCGATCCTGCCCGCCGTGCTCGCCGGCACCGGCCAACCACTCGACCTCGGCCGACAACGCCGCCTCATCACCGGCCCACTACGCCGCGCCCTCGTGCTCCGCGACCGCGGCTGCGCCTTCCCCGGCTGCGACCGACCACCCCGCTGGTGCGACGCCCACCACATCCACCACTGGGCCGACGGTGGCCCCACCAACCTCAACAACGCCGTCCTACTCTGCGGCCACCACCACCGACACATCCACCACAACGACTGGACCGTGCGGCTCGGCGACGACGGCCATCCGGAGTTCGCGCCCCCGGCCTGGCTCGACGCCGACCAGCTCCCGCGTCGCAACCACTACCACCGACGGACGTAGGCAACCGGGACGCGGTCACCGGTGATCTGCGAGAAGTGCGAGGTCGAAACCGAGGTGCGACGCAGCTTCTCTGCGTCGGTTCTCGTGGCTCATCCATGCATCCGAGCGCGTGCCTGCTCGATGTCGGAGGCGTGCGCGACTGCCCATTCGCCGACGGCGATGACCAGTGGCAGAAGTGAGCGGCCCAGGTCGGTGAGCGCATATTCGACACGCTCCGGTGTCTGTTGACGGCTGATCAGCCCGTCGCTCTCCAGGGTGCGCAGTGTGCGGGTGAGGATGCGTCGGCTCAGACCGTGGATGGTGCGGTCGAGTTCGTTGAAGCCATGAGGGCGTTCGCGGAGCACCGCGAGAACGAGAACGCTCCACTTCTCGCCTACGCGGCGCAGCACGTCGGTTGCCGGACACGCCGCGCGGTCGGCCGGGGTCACGGGTAGCTGCAGTGCCGGTGACATCGATGTGCCTTCTTTCGAGTGGGCCGACAGAAGCCAACGATGAAGTATGCGCACAGTGGTGATTGCGGGCGGGACACGTGGCATCGGCGGTGCCCTTGCCGACAAACTGCGGCGAGCCGGAGATCGGGTGGTAGCGATCGGCAGTGCCGACGCCGACCTCACCTCGGTCCGGCAGACCTCCGCGCTGGCGGACCGGTTACCGGACAAGATCGACGTGTTGGTACTGGCGGCAGGGCGTTTCGACCAGCGGCGGATCGTCACCGGTGAGGGCTTCGAGCAGACCTTCGCGATCCACGTCCTCGGTCGCTATCTGCTCGCCGAACGGCTCCGCCCGGCATTGGAACGTGCTCAGACACCGGTCATCCTCAACCTCAGCGGCACCGGCGGAATCCGGGCCGGCCGAATCCACTGGGACGATCTGCAGCTGGCCAGCGGATACACCATGTTCAAGGCGACGATGCAGGGCGCGCGCGCCAACGACCTCCTTGGCGCCGGCTTCGCCGCGCACAACCCGAACAGCCCAATCCGATACGTGCTGTACAACCCGCTGTTCGTCGACAGCGGTATGCACCGTCAACTCCGCCAACCGATGCGCGCCCTCGTAGGGGCGTCCGCCGCGCTCTTTGGATCCTCCACCGCTGACGCTGCCACCCTCCTGGCGGCCCTGCTGGCCGAGCCGCCGGCCGCTCGGCTGACGGCGCTGCGGCGCGGCACGCCGGTCCCTCTCACGCGACCGGAGTTCGACCAGTCGGCGGCTGCCCGGCTCTACACGGTCCTTGCCGAGCTGATCGCTGCCGCGTGAGTCGCCCTCCAACGCCCCGACGGCGCCCCGGTTCGCCGATTGACTTTCGATAGGTAACGAGCGAAACTCGATGCATGGTTACGGAGCATCGAGCGGTAGCCGCTCTCAGAGTCTTTCTCGTGGTGCTGTTCGGGGTGCTGGTCGTGTTCCAGACCCTCTCGCTGCCAGGGCAGTTCGCGTACATGGCCCAGGAGTCGCCGGAGGACGCCTACCTGCGATGGCCGGCGACCATCGTGACGGTGTTCTGGGTGCTGTGCGTGCAGGTGGTCATCGTCGCGACGTGGCAGTTGCTCAGCCTCGTCAAGAACGACCGCATCTTCACCGAAGCGTCCCTGAAATGGGTGGACGCGATCGTGTGGGCCATCGGCGCCGGGTGGGCTGTGCTCGTGGGCGTCTTCCTCTACGTCGGCTTCAACGCGGATGACCCGGGCGTGCCGCTGCTGCTGTTCCTGCTGACGGTGGGCGTCACCGTGCTGGGGCTCCTGATGGTGGTGATGCGTGCGCTGCTGCGGCAGGCGACCACGCTGCGGACCGACATGGAAGCGGTGATCTGATGCCCATCGTCGTCCGCATCGACGTCGAGTTGGCCAAGCGCAAGATGAGCGTCGGCGAGTTCGCCGAACGCGTCGGGCTCACTCCGGCCAACGTGGCGGTGCTGAAGAACGGCCGAGCCAAGGCCGTCCGCTTCAGCACCCTGGAAGCGATGTGCCGGGTGCTCGACTGCCAGCCCGGAGACCTGCTCGAGTGGGTTGAGGAGGAAACCTCATGAGGTACGTCCTGACCGTCGTCGCCGTCCTCGGCGTCGCGCTCGGCGTCGCCGGCATCGTGCACGGGGAGGCTGACGACTCGCCCGGCTTGCAACTCCTCGGCGTCGTGCTCGTGATCGGCGCGTTGGCGTTCGGCATCCGCAACGTCAGGGGGCGGTAGCTGACCGTCCGAGGCGCACGGGCCGGCGTGAGCTGACCCTCTCGTAATAACGATCATGTAACGGGCGCGAACCTTTCCCGGGGGGTGGCCTGTCTTGATGGTCGTCGGCCCACCGGGGCCAGGGGAGGCGTCGGATGAAGCTGGTGTGGAGGCGGGCCCGCGAGGCGCGAGGGCTGCTGGTTGCCGCGGTGATCGCCGCCCTCGTCGCTGTCGCGTTGGTTACCGGGCTGTCCGACTACAACCGCCGGGCGGTGGACGCCGGGCAGCGTGCCCTGGTCGCCGCCTCGCCGGCCGAGGAACGCGGCCTGTTGGTCAATGGCTCAGGTGGGCGTGACGCGGCCGAGTTCGCCACCCGGGACCAGGCGGTCCGAGCCGAGTTCGCCAACGGGCTCGCCGGTGCCCCGGTCAGCGTCGCCGCCGCCCGCTACGGCACCGGCCGGGAGCTGACCGGCGATCTCGGGCAGGTCACCCGTCCGGGCGACGAACCGGTCTTCGCGAACCTGGCCACGCTCGACGACCTCGCCGCCCACGCGGAGCTGACCAGCGGAGCCTGGCCCAGCCCGGGCGCGAACCCCGTCCAGGTGAGCCTGCCGGAGCGGGTCGCCGGCACGCTGGGCCTCAGCGTCGACGAACGCATCCCGGTGCGTGACCGGGCCACCGAACGACGCGGTGAGCTGGTCCTCGCCGGCACCTGGCGGCCCCGCGACCCGACCGACGCGTACTGGCTGCTGGCCCCCGGGGTGGGGGCGGGCAGTGCCGGTTCCGGCACCTCGTACGGGCCGTTCACCCTCGACCCGGTCGACTTCGTCGCCACCTCGCCGGGGTCGGTGTCGGCGTCGTGGCTGGCCGAACCGGACCTCGCGGGCGTCGACACCGCCGATCTGCCCGCCGTGCGGAAAGCCCTCACCGAGGCGACCTCGGCCGTGCCCGAGGCCGCTCAGCTCGGCAGTTCCGGGCAGACGGTGACCAAGATGGAGACACTGCTGGACCGGATCGCCCGCGCCGACCTGGTGGGTCGTTCCTCGCTGGCCACCCCGCTGTTGCTGATCCTGGTGCTCGGTGGGTACGCGCTGGTGCTGGTCGCCGCGCTCCTGCACGAGGACCGCCGCCCGCAGACCGCGCTGCTGCGAGCCCGCGGCGCCGCCCGTCGTCAACTGGCTGGCCTGGCCGCTCGCGAGGCGACCCTGGTGGTCGCCCCGGCCGCCGTGCTCGGTCCGCTGATCGCCGGCGAGGCGCTGCGGTTCGTCCGACCCGGCGGGTCGGCCGACCTCTCCACCGCCGGTGGCAACACCACACTGATCTGGGCGGCAGCGGCGGCCACCGCGGCCGGTTGCCTCGTCGCCATGGTTCTCCCGACGCTGCGCAACGCCGGCACGTACGTGGCCGACATGGCCGCCCGGTCCCGGCCGGACCGGTCGGCGAGCATCCAACGTGCCAGCGTCGACCTGGTCCTCGTGGCGCTCGCCGTGCTCGCCTGGGTGCAGCTACGCCGGTACGCCTCCCCGCTGGCCGGGTCCGGCGGTCGACTCGGGATCGACCCACTGCTGGTCGCCGCCCCGACGCTCGGCGTGCTGGCCGGCGCCGTGCTGGCGCTGCGGGTGCTTCCGCCACTCACCCGGTTCGCCGAGCGGTTCGTCGACCGGCGGCCCTGGACGGCCACCATGTTCGGTATGTGGCAGGCCGGTCGGCGTCCGCACGCCGGCCCGGTGCTCCTGCTGGCCCTCGCCGTCGGTGGCAGCACCCTGGCCTGGTCCCTGATCAGCACAGGGGAGCGGTCCCAGGTCGAGCAGGCCGGACACACGGTCGGCGCCGACCTGCGGGTCACCGAACGGACCGGCGCCGCCCCGCCGACCCGGGGCGACCAGCTCGCCGCTCTGCCGAGCGTCAAGCAGGTGCTCCCGGCGTGGCGGGACGAGATACGGGTCGGCCGGGAGGACCTCCAGGCGACCGTGATCGGTGTCGACGCGGCCAGCGCCGCCGGGGTCGTCCGTCTCGCCGACCGCCTGAGCGACGGAACCGCGTCGACACAGTTCGAGCGGATGGTCAAGGCGCGGGGAGCCTTCGCAGGCGTCGAGCTGCCAGCCGACGCGCGCGCGATCACCGGCACGGTCCGTACTCCGGTGAGCAACGCGAGCCGGCCGGTTCAGGTCGCGGTGACGCTGCTGGTCACCAGCTCCGACGGTCTCGCCCTGCGGCTGCCCGCGGCCAACTCCGCCAGCGACGGCCGGGCCACCCAGTTCACCGTGCAGCTGCCCGACGCCCGCGGGGCACGGCTGCGGCTGACCGGATTCGAAGCTGACGGTGGGTTGGCGGCCGGCAACGCCTACCGACTCCAGCTCGACGGGCTGACGGTGGTCAACGCCGACGGCACCACAGCGCCCGCGGGGCTGAGCGGTAACTGGACGATGACGGCCCCCCGCGAGCAGCAGTCCACGCCGGTGCGGACCACTCCCACCGGGTTCGCCGCGGTGCACCCGGTGGACGTGATTCCTGGCGGGCAGTTCCTGTACCAGCCGCCGACCCGGTTCACGATCGTGCCCGGCGGGGAGAGCGAGCCCATCGCGGTACTGATGACCCCCGGGGTCCGTGAGGCGCTGAGCCTGCGCGTCGGCGACACCGTCGACCTGACGCTCGCCGGGGCGACGCTGCCGGTCCAACTGGTGGGCGAGCTGAGTGCGGTGCCGACCACCACCGGGGAAGGCATGCTGCTGGACCTGCCCGCGGCCGTCGACATGCTGGTCCGGGGCAATGGCACGATGCGACCCGTACCGGAGTGGTGGATCGGCGCCGACGACGCGACGGCCGCCGCCCAGGCGGCCGGCGAACTGTCGGGCGTCACAGTGCTCAACCGGGAAGCGGTGTACGAGTCGGCCGCCGACGACCCGTACTGGCAGGGCTCGCGTACCGGAATGCTCGCCGCCGCGCTCGGCGCGGTGCTGCTCGCCCTCGTCGGCCTGATGGTGGATGTCTGGGCCACCGCGCGACACCGGCTCGGCGAGTTCGCGGTGCTGCACACCCTCGGCGCCACGCCTGGGCTGCTGGCCCGGGCGTTGCTGGCCGAACAGACGTTCCTCGCCGGCATCGGCGTGGGGGTCGGGTTGTTACTCGGTGCCGGAGTCGGCGCCACCATGGCGCCACTGGTCATCCTCACCTCGGCCGCCGATCGGCCGATCCCTCCGGCGACGTTCGCGCTGCCCTGGGTGCCGATCGGCCTGACCGCGGTCGGCCTGCTGCTGGCGGCGCTCGCCTTCAGCGCGTTCATCGCCACCGGCATCCGTCAGCGGGTGGCGGCGGTGCAGCTGCGAATCGGGGGAGAACGATGAGCGTCGGCGCGGCCGTCCGGCGGGTCCGGGCGTACGGCGGGCAGTTCCTGCTGCTGGCGGTGCTGACCCTGGTGGTCACGATGCTGATCAGTGGGGTGCCCCGGTTGGTCAACCGGCTCGCCGAACAGGGCTTGCGGGCGCAGCTGAGCAGTGAGCCAGCCGCCCGCCGGGACATCTCGTACACCACCGGGGTGGTGACCGCGACCTCCAGGAACACGGCGATGGGCGGCGCCGCCGAGCGATTCGACCGCCTGGCCGCCGAGATGCCGTCACAGGTGCGGTCGGCGGTGACCGAACGGTGGTACAACGTGGATTCCCAGGCGGCCCGCGTGGTCGGGCCGGATCTCGCGGCTCGCAACCTGCGGGTCGACCTGGGCCTACGGGCTGTGCCCGGCATCCAGGGCGCGAGCACCCTCGTCGAGGGGGCGTGGCCGAGCGAGACCTACATTCCCGAGCGGCCGATCGAGGTGGCGCTCGACGCCGACGTGGCCGGCAAACTCAACCTGCGCGCCGGCAGCCAACTGCGCATCGGCAACGCCGATGACAAGGGCAAACTCTCCGACGCTGCCCCGGTGGTGGTGTCCGGGTTGTTCCGTCCCGTCGACCCCGCGAATGGGATCTGGGACGGGCTGCCACAGCTGCTGCGGATCATCGAACCGCCCGGCGACGCCCAGTCGAAAGTCATCGTCGGCGTGGTCGCCCAGTCGGCCCTCAACAAGCGGGCCGCGGCGGGCTGGCCGGTCCAGTACAACTGGCGATACCGCCTGGGCGCCGACCGGATCGACGCACGCGAGCTGGACCAGTTGATCGACGGTCTGCAGACGATGCAGCGCACCCGGCCCCAGGACCTCACGTTGACCCAGGGCGTCGACGTCCCGTTGCGCGCGTTCGCCGCCCAGGTCGATGCCGCCCGGACCCTGCTCGCGGTGATCGCCGCGGGGGTACTGGCCACTCTGGCCGGCCTCATCGTGCTCGCGGCCAGCCTCGCCACCCGACGGCGCCGTTCGGAGTTCGTGCTGCTGCGGGCCCGTGGTGGCGCGGCCACCGCCGGTGCTCGGCGTAGCCTCGCCGAATCGCTGCTGGTGGTGCCGGTCGCCGCCGCGCTGGGCTGGTGGCTGGGCACCCTGTTCCCCGGCGAGCCGGACCCGACCACGCCGTACGTCATCGCGGCGACGGTCCTGGTCACGCTCGCGCTGCCGTTGGCGACGCTGGCCGTACCGGGCGGTGCGGCGGCCCGCCGTGACCTGATCCGGGTGCGCCCCTCGGCCCGCCGGCTCACCGTCGAGGTCTCCCTGCTGCTGCTGGCCGGGCTCGCCGCGGTGCTGCTGCGCCGACGTGGCCTCACCCTCGGCGAGGTGGACCCGCTGCTCGTGTCGGTGCCGGTGCTGCTCGCGGTCGCGGCGGCGGTGCTCGCGCTGCGGGCGTACCCCTGGCCGTTGTTGCTGGTCAGCCGGCTTGCCGCACGGACCCGGGGCAGCGTGGCCTTCCTCGGCACGGCGCGGGCCGGCCGTTCCGCCGTCGCAACCCCGCTGGTCGTCGTGGTGCTGGCGATCGGCACCGCGGCGTTCTGCGCGGTCGTCGCCGCCGGCGTCGACGCGAGCCGGGAACGGGCCGCCGAGCAGATCGTGCCCGCCGACGCGGTGATCCGCGGGGAGCGGTTCGCGCCCGACACCATCGACGAGTTGGGTCGTCTGCCGGGGGTTCGGGCCGTCACCCGGGTGCTGTACCAGGCGGACGAGCGGCTGGCGGTCGACGAGATCGGCACCGACGCGTGGGTCGGTCCGACGGACGTGCTCCTGGTCGACGGCTCGGGGCTGGATGCGGTGGCCCGTGAATCCGAGGTCGACCTGTCGGTGCCGCCCGCGCTGCTCGCCGCCCGGCCGGGGGAGGGTCCGCTGCCGGCGATCGTCTCCCCGGCGGTCGCTGCCGACCTGGCCAAGGCCGGGCTGAACGACTCGGCCTTCATTTCCGTGCAGGGCCAGCGGTACGAGTTCCGGGTGGCCGACACCCAGGAGGGTTTCCCGCTGTTGTCGGCGAACACCAGCCGGTTCGTGATCCTGCCCTGGCAGGCGCTGCCGGAACGCACCACCACACCCGTGCCGACCAGCCTGCTGGTCGCCGGGGACCCGCTGGACGCCGAGGCGCTGCGCGTCGCCGGTGACCAGGGGCAGGCACGCTACCAACGCGACGGAGCGGTCACCGGTCGGGACCGCCCACTCGGGGTCACCGTCGACACCCGCGCGGACGTCCGCCGGGAACTCGGCGACGGGGGTGCGAACGGGGTGCTGGCCTTCGGGTTCGTGGCCGGCGCCGTCGGCGGCACCGTGCTCGGGCTGCTGGCCATCGCGTTCACCGTGCTGGCCGGGGCGCGTGCCCGGGGTCAGGTGCTGTCCCGGCTGCGTACCCTCGGCCTGTCCCGCCGGCAGTGGCGAGGGCTGCTGCTGGTCGAGTTGACCCCGCTGGTCGCGGTGTCGGTGCTGACCGGTGCGCTGGTCGGTGCGGTGCTGCCCCTGCTGCTCAATCCGGTGCTCGGCCTGTCCGCGTTCACCAGTGGTGTGCCGGTCCAGGTGGCTTTCGAGCCCAGCCTGGTCGCCGCGGTGCTCGCGCTCGGGGCGGTCGCCCTCGGCTTCGCGGTCGCCGTCGAGGCCCTGAACAACCGCCGGTTGCGCCTCGGTGAGGTGCTTCGGCTCGGAGAGGAGAGCTGAGATGACCGCTACCGCCCAGACTCCACTGGTGCCGGACCTGGCCGCCCTGCAACAGCGGGCAGCGCAACGCGCCGCCGAGCGGGCCGGCGGGCAGGACCGCCTGCGCGGGCACATCGTCTGCGACGGCCTGGTACGCATCTTCAAGACCGAGGGGGTGGAGGTGGTCGCCCTGCAGGGGCTCGACCTGGTCATCGACCGGGGTGAGCTGGTCGCGATCGTCGGCGCCTCCGGGTCGGGCAAGTCGACCCTGCTCAACATCCTGTCCGGCCTGGACACGCCGACCGCCGGCATCGCCCGGGTGGCCGACTACGACCTGCTGTCGCTCTCCGCGAAGCGTCGGCTGAGCTACCGGCGGGAGCTGGTCGGGTTCGTCTGGCAACAGACCGGCCGTAACCTGCTGCCGTATCTGAGCGCGCTGGAGAACGTCGAGTTGCCGATGCAGTTGGCCGGCAAACTCAGCGGCAAGGCCCGTCGGCAGCGAGCCCGGGAACTGCTCGACATGGTCGGCGTGGGCTACTGCGCCGACCGACGGCCGGGGCAGCTCAGCGGCGGCGAGCAGCAGCGGGTCGCGGTCGCGGTGGCCGTGGCCAACGACCCGGAGGTGCTCTTCGCCGACGAGCCGACCGGCGAACTGGACGAGGCGACCGGCGCGGAGGTCTTCGCGGCGCTGCGCACCATCAACGCCGAGCTGGGCGTGACCATCGTGGTCGTAACCCACGACCACGCCGTGGCCACGCAGGTCCGCCGGACCGTCGCGATCCGCGACGGCCGGACCGCCTCCGAGGTACGCCGCACCGCTCGGGTCGGCGCGGACGGCAACACCGAGCTGGTCAGCGAGGAGTACGCGGTGCTGGACCGGAACGGCCGGATGCAGCTCCCGGCCGCGTTCGTCGACGCGCTCGCGCTGAAGGAACGGGTCCGGCTCGACCTGGAGCCGGACCATGTGCAGGTACGGCCCGGTGACCGGGCCTCGGACGAGCGGGGGGCACGGGCATGAGCCAGCAGGACATGGTGGTGACCGGCGCGGCCGGGTTCGGCGGTGTGTCCTCGGCGCACCCCGCAGAGGTGGTCCGGGTCAGTGACGTCAGCCGGACCTTCGGCCGGGGCGAGCACGCCGTCCACGCCGTGCAGGGCGTCTCGTTCACGGCCAACCGGGGCGAACTGGTCGCCATCCGGGGCCGGTCCGGAGCCGGTAAGACCACCCTGCTGAACGTGATCGGCGGGCTGGACCGGCCGGACAGTGGTCAGGTGGTGGTGGCCGGGCACGAGGTCACCTCGGCGGGAGAGGCGGAGCTGTTGCGGCTGCGCCGGGGCACCGTCGGGTTCGTGTTCCAGACCTTCGGGCTGGTGCCGATCCTCTCCGCCGCCGAGAACGTCGGAGTGCCGTTGCGGCTGGCGCAGGTGCCGGCGGCGGAACGGGAGCAGCGGGTCGCGGTGCTGCTGGAGCTGGTCGGCCTGGGTGGGCACGCGGCGCAGCGTCCCTACGAGCTCTCCGGTGGGCAGCAGCAGCGGGTCGCGGTGGCGCGCGCGCTGGCCAACGAGCCGGACCTGCTCATCGCCGACGAACCCACCGGTCAGCTCGACTCGGAAACCGGACGCTCCATCATGGACCTGCTGCGCGCGGTGGTGCACGCCCGTGGCATGACGGCCCTGGTGGCGACGCACGATCCGGCCCTGATCGACCTCGCCGACCGGGTGCTCGTGCTGCGCGACGGTCGCCTGGTCGACAGCTGACCGCCGCCGAACGGCTGCCCCGCGACGGTAGGACCAAACCGTCCTCCTACTCCGCCTGGTCGGGCCGGTCGTGCTTGGGCCGGTCGGCGTCCTTGCGGCCGTCGGGCAGGGCACCGGCGAGCGGGATGAGCAGGTAGCCCAGCAGGGCCAGGACGAGACCGACGCCCGGCCCGGTCGACAGAACTTCGTCCTCGACGTAGGGGTCTTCGGCCTCGAAATACCAGTACGCCCCGGTGAGGCTGCCGCAGGCGAGCACGTTGGAGATGAGCATTCCCAGGCTGGCTTGCCGCCAGACCCAGCGGGCCGGGCCGGTGTTGGCGAGCGACAGCACCGCGAACACGGCGGCTATCACCGCGAACGGTAGCGCCCAGACGAGCATCGTCGAACCCGGAGTGGTCTCCGTCCGAACCAGGTAGACGCTGTGCCACGCGGGCAGCCAGAACGCGACGACGACCAGGAGGACGCCGACCGCCAACAGCGCCGAGCCAGTCCGCCACCATGCCGGGCGCGATGCTGCGGCGCCGGGAATCGTCGGCCTGCTCATGGCAGCGAACGTAACCCGGTCGGGGCGACTCCCACTGCCCCGCCGGGTGAACGCGACGCCGGGTCAGAGCGCGAGCTTCATGCCCTCGTGGCTGGCCACGAAGCCGAGGCCCAGATAGAACCGGTGCGCGTCCTCGCGGGTCTTGTCGGTGGTGAGCTGCACCAGCGCGCAACCCCGCTGCCGGGCCTGGCCGACCGCCCAGGTCATCAGCTCCCGGCCCAACCCCTGGCCGCGCCGGTCGGAGCGGACCCGGACCGACTCGATCAGCGACCGTTCGCTGCCGTGCCGCCCGAGACCCGGGATGTAGGTGATCTGCAGGCAGCCGACCAGCTCGGCGTCCTGCTCGGCCACGATGAGCTGGTTGCGCGGGTCCGCGCTGATGTCCGCGAACGCCCTCTCGTACGCCTCGTCGACCTCGGTGAAGTCGCGGGCCTTGCCCAGGACGTCGTCGGCGAGCAGGGCGATGACGGCGGGCAGGTCGGCCCGGACCGCCTCCCGGTAGGTCACGTCGGTCATGCCGATGAGCCTGGCACAGCGACGTCGACGGATGGGTCGGCGGCGGTTGCCACCACGGGGCAGCATGAGCGGCATGGAAGTCTTGCTGCTGCCGTTCCGGTGGATCTACCGGGCGTTGGTGTGGTTCGCGAACTCACCCCGCACGCTGATCACCTCGTACCTGCTGATGATCGTCGTGGCCGGGGTCATCTACGGCGAGGTCGAGCACCGCAGCCCGGCGGACGCCGTCTGGTGGGCGGTGGTCACCGCCTCGACCGTCGGGTACGGCGACATCTCGCCGACGACCTGGGCCGGTCGTACGCTCGCCGCGCTGCTCATCTCGACCATGGTGCTGCTGGTCATCCCGCTGATCACCGCGCACTTCGCGAGCCGGCTCATCGTCGACGACGACGCGTTCGTGCACGAGGAGCAGGAGCAGCTCAAGACCGACGTGCGCCGGATGCGGGCGCTGCTGGAGGAGTTGGCCGCCCGGCAGGGGATCGAGGTGCCACCGCTGCCGCCGGTCCAGCCGGTCAACGGGCAGGGCAGCGCAGGCCCTCGCGGGGGACGGTCAGGTCGATCAGGTACGCGTCGACCGCGTCGGTGATGCAGGACGTCTGCGGGTAGGCGGTGTGCCCCTCACCCTCCCAGGTGAGCACCCGGCCGACGCCCAGCATCGAGGCGAGCCGGGGGGTCTGCTCGTACGGCGTTGCGGGGTCGCCGGTGGTGCCGACCACCACGATCGGCGGGGCGCCGTTGGCTTTCCCGGTCGGGTAGGGGTCACGCCCGCCCGGCCACTCCACGCAGCTCAGCATGCCGACCGCCAGCGCCGGCCCGAACAGCGGGTATTTGCCGCGCCACTCCGACTGCAACTGCCGGATCTGCTCCCGGCTCGGCTTCTCTGTCTCGTCGGCGCAGTTGATGGCCAGGTTGGCGTCGAACAGGTTCGAGTAGTGCCCGTCGTCGGCCCGGCCGGCGTACGCGTCGGCGAGCCGGAACACGTCCTTCGGGTCACCCTCGCCCAACCGGTCGATCGCCTGGGCCAGCTCCTGCCAGCCGGATTCGGTGTAGAGCGACGAGATGACCGCGTAGAACACCCAGCCGGCGGTGGCCTCCCGGCCGTCGGCGCCGCGTACCGGGGAGACCTTGGCCTTGTCGATGGCCGAGGTGACAGCGGCGCGCGCGTCCGGGGCGATCGGGCAGCGGCCGGCGTTCGCCGCGCACCAGCGGGTGAAGTTGGTGAAGGCCCGTTCGAAGCCGCGGGCCTGGCTCTCCGAACCCTCCACCAGCCGCTGCTGCGGGTCGACAGCGCCGTCGAGCACCAGCGCCCGCACCCGCTGCGGGTAGAGCTGGGCGTACGTGGCGCCGAGCAGGGTGCCGTAGGAGTAGCCGAGGTAGGTGAGCTTGTCGTCGCCCACCGCGGCGCGCACCGCGTCCATGTCGCGGGCGGCCTGCTCGGTGCCGTACAGCGGCAACTGGTCGCCGTAGCGGTCGCCGCAGCCGCGCCCGATCCGCTGGCTCAGGCCGACGAAGCCGTCGAACGCCGACTGGCTCGTCGGGTCGGGGTCGAAACCGAAGCTGGCGTCCAGGTCGGCGTCGGAGATGCACTTCACCGGGCTGGACCGGGAGACCCCACGCGGGTCGAAGCCGACGATGTCGAAGCGCTCGGTGATCGAGGCAGGCAGCCCGCCGAACTGGGTGCCGAAGGAGAGGTAGACGGCGGTGTCGACGCCGGAGCCGCCCGGGCCACCCGGGTTGACCACCAACGAGCCGACCCGGTCGCGCTGCTTGGTGGACCGGGCGCGCAGCAGGGCGATCTCGAACGTCTCCCCGGCGCCCGGGCCGGTGCTCGCTCCGGCCCCGGTGCCCCAGTCGCGGGGCACCGCGATGCGCGCGCACTCGTACCGCATGTCCGGTGCGCCACGCCCGACCAGCTCGTCGGGCACCTCAGGGCAGGGCCGCCATGTCGGGGTGCTCCCGGTCGGCGCGGCGGCACCCTCCACCTCGGTGCGCGGCGCGAACGCCGGCAGCGTGCAGCCGGCGGTGAGCAGCGCGGCCGCCACGAAGGCGGCCAGGTGCCGACGGACCCGGCGAGTGGTCGCCATCCGGGGCTGACGGTCGGTGCGGGTCACGTGGTCCTCCGGGATCGGGTCGACGGCCAGGTTACGCCGGGCCGGTGGTGGCTCGGTCCACGGTGGCCGTCGGGTCGCCGCGCAGCACCTGGTCCACATCGAAGCGGATCGGGCGCTCGAGCTGGTCGTAGCGGCAGGAGCGGGGGTCGCGGTCCGGGCGCCAGCGGACGAACTGGGCGGTGTGCCGGAACCGCTCGCCCTCCATCGCGTCGTAGCCCACCTCGACCACCAGCTCCGGGCGCACCGGCTCCCACTCCAGGTTCTTCGTGCCCGTCCACCGGCTCACCCCGCCGGGGATGCGCTGGCCGCGTTCGTGGTCGCCGTGCACCCACGGGTGCTCGCCTCCGGTGTCCCGGTAGGGCGCCAGCTCGTCGAGCAGCTCGGCGCGGCGGGCCATGCTGAACGACGCGCTCACGCCAACGTGGTGCAGGACCCCGGAGTCGTCGTACAGGCCGAGCAGCAGCGAGCCCACCACCGGGCCGGACTTGTGCCAGCGGAACCCGGCCACCACGGCGTCCGCGGTGCGGGTGTGCTTGACCTTGAACATCAGCCGTTTGCCCGGCTCGTACGGAAGGTCGGAAGGCTTGACGATCAGCCCGTCCAACCCGGCGCCCTCGAACACGTCGAACCAGCGACGGGCAGTGTCCGGATCGGTGGTGACCTGGGTGACGTGCACCGGCGGACGCACCCCGGCCAGCGCCTCGACCAACCGTTCCCGGCGGCGCGGATAGGGCTGGTCGAGCAGTGCCTCGTCGCCGATCGCCAGCAGGTCGAACGCGACGAAGTCGGCCGGAGTGGTCTCGGCCAGCATCTTCACCCGGGAGGCGGCCGGGTGGACGCGCTGGGCCAGCAGCTCGAAATCCAGCCGGGGCTGGCCGCTCGGCCCGTCGCGCCGGATCACGATCAGCTCGCCGTCGACCGCGCACCGCTCCGGTAGCTGTCGACGGGCCTGCTCGACCACCTCGGGGAAGTAGCGGGTCATCGACTTGCCGCCCCGGCTGGACAGCTCGACCTCGTCGCCGTCGCGGAACACGATGCACCGGAACCCGTCCCACTTGGGCTCGTAGGTGACGCCCGGGGTGGTGGGCAGCTTGGGCACGCTCTTGGCCAGCATCGGCTCGACCGGCGGGTTGATCGGCAGGTCCACGGCGCCAGTCAATCAGACGGTGCCGACAGTCGTGAGGCAGATCACCGTCGGTGCCGGGGCGGCGTGTCCGCCGCTGCGCTGCTCGTCCCGACCGACCGGATCGGATAACCGCAGGTCAGAGCTACTTTCGCGGGATGTCCGAGTGGGTCTGTGACTGCTGTGGGCGGTGGCGGGTCAGCGTCGAGCTGATCCGCGGCCGCTACCGCTACCGGCTGACCCGGCGTTACCCGGAGCGGTTCGGCGGCGGTCGCAACGTGCTCGGCGAGGTCGGTTCGGTGCCGGAGCTGGAGGAGCTGTTGCGCCGGCGTACCCCGCTGAGCCTGGCCGACCTGCGCGAAGCGGCCTGATCCCACCGAGCTTGCGCCCGGGTGTCACGATCCACCCGGAGGCCTCGTCTGCACCCCGGCGGTGCCGACCGGCGCCGCCGGGAGGAGACACGATGCGGTTCGAAGCGGATACGGAAATCGCCGCCGACGTCGAGCAGGTCTGGGCGGTGCTGGTCGACGTGCCGCGCTGGCCGGAGTGGACGGCCTCGGTGTCGCGGGCCGAGCGGGGGGAGCCGGGGTCGCTCGCCGTCGGCGCGACGGCCCGGTTGACCCAGCCGAAGCTGCGGCCGGCCGTGTGGCGGGTCACCGACCTGACCGAGGGCCGGGAGTTCACCTGGGCCTCCCAGACCCCCGGTGTACGCACCCGGGGCGAGCATCGTCTGCTGCCGCTGCCCGACGGGCGCACCCGGGTCGAGCTGGCCATCGCCCAGTCCGGGCCGCTGGCCGGCGTGATCGGTTGGCTCTACGGCGACCTGCTCCGGCGCTACCTGCGTCTGGAGGCCGACGGGCTCAAACGTCGGAGTGAGCGGGGCTGACCACCGGCTTCTCCAGCACGGCCAACCGGATGCCGTTCGGGTCCGGCCGGTGCGCCACGATCCGGTAGCCGTGCCGCTCGTACAGCCGCAGGTTGCGCGCGCTGTCCGCGCCGGTGAACAGGGTGAACAGGGCCACCCGGCCGGCGCAGGCCACCTCGATCGCGGTGAGCAGCCGCCCACCGACTCCCCGACCCTGCTGGTCCGGGGCCACCGAGAGTCGCCCGACGTGCGCGGTGTCCCCGGCCAGGTGGGCCCGCACCGAGCCGACCAGTCGGTGCCCCGACCGGGCCGCGAGGACGACGCCCGGGCCGGTCAACACCGCCCGGACCTCGTCCAGCGTCTCGGTCAACGGCGGCAGGAACGGGTCGCCGTAGTGCTGTGCCTCGGTCAGGTACGCGGCCCGTTGCACGGTGAGGATCTCGCCGGCGTCCGCGACACCGGCCGGGACGATGCTCGCCTCGACGCTCATCGGGGCAGCACACCACGACCGCCGATGTCCTCGGCGGGCGGCCCCGCCCGCGCCGGCCGTACGCTGGCCCGTGTCCAGCCGAGAACGAGGGGGGAGCGGTGGCCGAGCTGACGTACCCGGAGGTGGGGCGGACCCGGCACGGGGCGCTGCCCGGCGGCTACCACCACCTGCGCCACCGGTATCCGTTGCCGGCGGGCAGCTTCGACACCGCGGCCGAGGCGGTGCTGAGCTGGCGGCTGCACCGCGCCGCCGGGGTCCGGATGCGGACGACCGCCGCACGCGCCACCGAGGGGGTGCTGGTCACCGCCGGCCTGGGCGTCGGCCCGGCCCGCATCTGGGGGCCGTGTCAGGTGATCTGGAGCGAGGAGTCACCCACCCGCGCGGGCTTCGGCTACGGAAGCCTGACCGGGCATCCGGAGCGGGGCGAGGAGGCGTTCGTGGTCGGCCGCGAGGACGACGGCGCGGTCTGGTTCGAGGTACGCGCGTTCAGCCTCCCGGCCCGCTGGTTCACCCGTGCCGGCGGCCCGGCTGTCCGGGCGGTGCAGCACACGTACGCCTGGTGGCTCGGCCGTACCCTGCGGCGGCTCTGTGTGAGCCGCTGAGCGCCGGGCACGATCGCTCCGACGAGGCTCAGTAACCGGCGAACGAGCGGATCGGGGCGCGCGGGCCGTACTTCGGCGCGCGGATGCCGGCGGCCTCCAGGAGCAGGCAGACCCGGCCCCGGTGACCCCGGAACGGCTCCAGCAGGGCCAACATCCGGGCATCGTCGCCCCTCGGCTCGCCGGCGAGCGCCCAGGCGACAGTGTTCGGGATGTGGAAGTCGCCGACGCTGACCGCGTCCGGGTCCCCGTACGCGATCCGGACCACCTCCGCGGCCGTCCACGGCCCGATGCCGGGAATTGCGGTCAGCCGTCGGGTGGCGTCGGCGGCGTCGGTGCTGCGCTCCAGGCGGTCGGCGAGCGCCGCGGCGCGACGGAGTGTGTCGGCCCTGCGCTGTTCCACCCCGAACGGGTGGAACACCCAGTACGGGGCCGCGGCCACGGTGGCTGCCTCGGGCGGCAGGAGCAGCGGCTGCAACGGGCCGGGAGCCGGCTCCCGGAAGTGCCGCACCATCGCCGAGTACGCCCGGTAGGCCTCCTTGCCGGTGACCTTCTGCTCGAAGACCGCGCGCAGGAGTCGGGGGAAGACCTCCCCGGTGGCGGGCATCCGGAGGCCCCGGTGCTCCCGGGCCAGCCGGGCGACCAGCGGGTGCGCCGCTGCCAGTTCGGTGAAGCCGGTCAGGTCGTCGCGCAGCCCGGCGATCGCGTCGGCGCGGGCGAGGACGTGCTCCGCGCCGGGCCCGTACCCCTCGGCGAGCAACTCGCCGCCAGCCGGTCGTAGCGCGAGCGTGGCCGGACCGTCCGGGGTGCGGGTGGCCCACCAGAAGGTGCCGGCAGCCACCCGGGCGCACGGATCGTACGGGCTGAAGGTGAGTGCACGGACCGAGGCGGTCAGCCGGTAGTCGACCGGTGGGTGCAGCACCCTGGTCGCGGCGGGTTCGGTGTCGGTCACGCCGCCAACTCTGCCACGTACGGGCGGGACGTCGGCACCACCGGTGTGCCGACGTCCCGCGTACAACCGGTAGCCGGCCGCGCCCTCCCCGGCGACGACCGACCACCGCGTCCTGGTGGTGTGCCTGGCTCAGTACGAGTAGCCCGAGCCGCCGGCGTCGTTCGAGCCGCTGTCCGCGGGAGGCGCGACCGCCTTCGGCGTGGAGGTGGGCAGGCAGCTGAGGTTCTTCTTGCCGTCCGGCTGGACCACGAACCAGGTGCCACCAACGGCCTGGCCCTTCCACTGGCCGGGCTTCTTGTCGCCGATGTAGCGGTACACGGGCCAGCCGCCGACGGTGAGCTGACGGGTGCCGTCCTGGCGGGTCACGCTGCTGACCTTGTCGTCGGAGACGCCGGTGAGCTGCGGGTTGCCGTCGGTCAGCGCCGGGGGCCACACCTCGGCGCACTTGTCGACGCAGTTCGACGACGGCGGGTCGGCGGTGTCCTTGTCGAAGCGGTACAGGATCCAACCGTCCTGGTCGGTGACCACCTTGCCCATCCGGGCGACGCTCTTGCCGACCAACTTCTCGGTCAGGTCCACGTTCGCGGGCGGCGCGTCGGCGGCGGGCGCCTCCGCGGACGCCGAAGCCTCGGGTACAACCGACGCGGTGGGCTCGGCCGCGGCGACGGCGACCGGCTCGGCCGCGCTCGAGTTCGCCCCGTCGTAACCTGCGGGAGCGCAGGCCGTTAGTGCGACCATCGCGCTCGCGACGATGACGGTCCGCTTCATCTGTGCCACGTGCCCTCCTCATTCTTGGCAGTTCACCCATAGGTACGGGAAGTGGGCTGTCAAGGTTGAAGTAGTAACAGTGGTCAATTTCACGTTCTTTGATTGAACCGATGGGGGCAGCGATACGTACGCCCCCGCAAGGGAAACTCCCCACAACGACAGATCGGCGCCGGCCATTGTGACAATGACCGGCGCCGAAGCGTACGCGAGACTACAGGGGGACCGTCACCAGCGGACTCGCCACACCATTGGCATCGATCGACTGCACCTGGAGCTGTTTGATGTCACTCACCAGCGCGGACGTCGAGGCACTCAACTCAAGACCCTGCGGGCGGGTGTTGGTGCCGTAACCACCCTCCGGCACCGACCAGGTCGAAATCACCTCGGGGTCGGCGTTCTTGCGCACCACCACCAGCCGGCAGACGCGCGGGCCGGGCAGCTTCCGCAGGCTGAAATTGATCCGGGTGCCGTACTCCCGCTTGACCAGGAACACCGTCGTCTGCACGCCCGTGGTCGGGTCGGTCGCGTCGACCTGGTCGCCCTCCTCCTCCGTGCCGCCCACACCAGGGCCGCTCGGCGGAGCAGTCGGCCCGCTGGTCTGCGGGTCGATCGGTGCGTTCGACGTCGGACCGGCCACCGGAGTCGAGCCGCTGTCGGTCACGCTGACGAACCCGTACCCGCTCAGCCCGCCGAAGACCACCACTGCGGCGGCCGTCGCCAACATCTGCCGGAACCGGGTACGCCGACGATCGGCCCGAACCGCGCCCAGCGTCCGGTTCAGCAACGCCGGATCGGTCGCCGTCTGCTCCAGCGCCATCATCGTCTCGCCGTCGATGTCGGAGAGGAGCCCGACCACCGGCACCATCGTCTCCAACTCCGCCGCACACGCCCAGCAGGTCGCGAGATGCTCCTCGAACCGCTCGGTATCCTGCTCGTCGAGCACACCGAGCGCGTACGCCGCGACGTCCATGTGGTCCGGCCGGCTCATTCTGTCACCCCCCGCTCCTGCAGAGCCGTGCGCAGCGCGCGCAGCGCGTAGTAGACCCTCGACTTGGCGGTGCCGAGCGGCAGCCCCAACTCCTCGGCGGCCTCCGGGACCGTCCGCCCCCGGAAGTACGTCGAGATCAGAATTTCCCGGTGCGACTGACTGAGCGTACGCAGCGCGTCCGCCACCGTCATCGTGCGCAACACCCGGTCGGTGCTGTCCGCCTCGGCGAACGCGGTGAGGTCCCGGTCGTACGTCTCCGGTGGCCGGGCCTCCTGGCTGCGGTGCTCGTCGATGGCGATCCGACGGGCCACCGTGACGAGCCACGGCCGCAGCGAGCCCTGCCCCTGCGTGCCGAGGCGGTGCGCGTTGCGCCAGGCCCGCAGCAGCGTCTCCTGGACGATGTCCTCCGCACGCTGCCGATCCCCCCCGGTGAGACGCATCACGAACATCAGCAGCGGACCGGCGTGCTCGGCGTAGAGCTGACGGATCAACTGGTCGGAATGGCTGGCCTCGGTTGTCGTCGCCTGATGGCGCCCGGGCGCCGGTCGCGGCGTCACCGGACCATTCTGGCGAGACGTCGCGTGCGCGTCGACCCCCCGAGCAGGGGGCGTCGGCCGCGACGAGGACCGCGCCGACAACCAGTCCGCGCGTACCGCGTCACCATGCCAACCGGCCGCCACCGCATGCATGCAGACCTCCGGGATGTCCGTCACCAACGCCGGCCCACGAGGTGGGCCGCCCGGTGGTACGCGCCAGCGCCCCGAACGGATCAACAAACCGCGAAAAAAAGTTCTGCGTCGCTGCCGGGTGGGCGGTCAGCGGCGGACCGAGAACAGCCCCGGAGGCGGGGGATCGGAGCCGGTCGCGTCGGCGTCCCGGACGACCTGGGACCCACCGGCGAAGCGGTCCAGGTCGTCGCCGGCCACCACCCGACCCGGAAACCAGTCACCGGCCGCGCGCCGGGTCAGCTCCGGCACCGGCGGTGTGACCCGCCCGGCGACCAGCACCAGATTGCCGTACCGGCGGCCACGCAACACCGCCGCGTCGCCCACCACACAGGCCTGCGGCAGCACCGAGCGGACCGTGGCGACCTGGGCGCGGGCGTGCCGCAGGGGCGGGCCGTCGGCCAGGTTCGCCAGATACCAACCCGCGGGGCGCAGCACCCGGGCCACCTCCGCCGCGTACTCCACGGACGTGAGATGAGCCGGGGTACGGGCACCGGCGAACACGTCGGCGACCACCACGTCGTAGCTGGCGTCGCGGGTGGATGTCAACACCGCCCGCGCGTCCTCCACCCGCACCCGCAGCCGGGTGTCGGACGGCCACGGCAACGCCCGACGGACCAGCTCCACCAACGCGCCGTCCACCTCGGACACCCGCTGGGTAGACCCGGGACGGGTTGCGGAGACGTACCGGGGAAGGGTCAGGGCCCCTCCGCCCAGATGCAGCACCCGCAGCGGCTCACCGGCGGGCGCGATCAGGTCCAGCGCGGCAGCCAGCCGTCGCACGTACTCGAATTCCAGGTGGGTGGGGTCGGTCAGGTCGACATGCGACTGCGGCGCGCCGTCCAGCAGCAGGGTCCACGAGCCCGCCCGGTCCGGATCCGGAACGAGCTCGGCCTGCCCGGTGTCGACCTGCTCGACCACCCGGTCAGCCGCCCGTTTACGTCCCATCGTGATCAGCGCCCGTCTATCGCGCGGCGCGAGCCGCGGCGGTCAACGCGCGGTGCAGCAGTCGGGAGTCGCCGAGCAGGGCACGCAGTCGGCGTTCCAGACCGGCGATCGGGATCAGGTTCTGCGGAGCGCGGGGATCCTTGTACGGGGTGGAGGCGAAACGCGGCAGGGTGACCAGCGACAGGTCGGCCAGCTCGATCGCCGCCTCGACGGGCAGATCAGCCGAGCACTCCACCCGGACGATGCCCGCCCACGGCGCACCGACCGCCACCGGCAACCGCAGATACCACGACCAGCCACCCCAGGCGGTGCCGAGCCGGAACACCGGTGAGCGCTCACCCGACGCCATACCGGTCACCACCGCGGTCAGTCGGGCATCCAGGTACTGGCTGTGCTGCGTCTTGATGTAACCCAGGGTGCGCGGCAACTGCCGGCGGCTCCGCAACGGGCCGTCCACCACCAGCAGGTCACCGTCGACCCGGGCGGCGTCGGACACCGCCACCTCCAGCGCGGTCAGCGGGCCCTGCACCGCGGCCGGCAACTTCGCCAGCTCACCGGTGCCACCCACCCGGTGCACCGGATAGCGGATCGCACCCGCCACCACGTCCTGCGCCGACGGGCTCGCGGTGAACAGACCCCGGCCAACCCGGGTGCCGGCCAACTGCGCCGCACCCCGGCCCAGGTCGCACCGGACCACCCCGGCAGCGTACGAGGCGGCCAACCCGGGAAACGACACGCCGTCGGTCTCGGCCGTCCAGATGCTCGCGTCGATCCGGCGAACCCCGTCGACCAGCAGCACCACGTCGGGCGCCCGCACCCCCGCCCGCACCCCGATCGCCCGCCAGTCGACAGCGGGCACCTCGGCGTCCGCGTCGACCTGCGCGCTGCTCGGCGAGGCCGGCCCGGCAGCGGACGCCTCGAACGACGCCCCGTACGCCGGATCCCACGAGTCGACGAAGAACGCGGCGTCGCTCACCGAGCTGGCCCTTCGTTCGCGACTGCGGGGCTCCGCCGCGCTGCACTCCTCGCGCTCACCGGCCCGTCCGCTCTATGCGCGCCGAACGCGCGTCCTTGCGCACCTCGAACCGGACCGGGATCCGCTCGGCCAGCGCCGGCACGTGGGTGACCACGCCGACCATCCGGTCACCCCGGGCGGCCAGGTTTTCCAGGGTGGCGGCCACCGTGTCCAGGGTGGCCGCGTCGAGCGTGCCGAAGCCCTCGTCCAAGACGATCGACTCCAGGCTGGCCGCCGTGGTCGACATCCCGGCAAGCTGCTCGGAGAGCGCCAGGGCCAGCGCCAACGACGCCTGGAACGTCTCACCCCCGGAGAGGGTGCGAACGCCCCGGCGCAGCCCCGCGTCGTGGTGGTCGACCACCACGAACTCGCCCTTGTCGTGCACCAGCTCGTACTGGCCGGAAGACAGCTCCCGCAGGATCCCCGACGCGCCGTCGACCAGCAGGTCCAACGCCTCCGCTAGCAACCACCGCTCGAAGTTGTTGGCCCGCAGGTGCCCGGCGAGCGCCCGCGCCACCTGCGCCTCCCGCTCGTGCCCGGCACGCTGCTCGCGCAGCGTCCCGGCCTGCTCCCGGCGCTCCCGCAGCCGGCGGAGGTCGGCGTCGGCCCGCTCCACCGCGACGGTCGCGGCGTGCACCGGGTCGTCGCCGACCGGCACGTCGGCGTCAGCGAAGATGCCGGCGATGCGCCGCCGCACCGCGTCAGCCACCGACTCGGCCTCGGCGACGGCGACCGCCCGGCTCGCCCGATCTTCGCGGCGGCGGTCGGCCTCGGTCGTCGCCCAACCGGTCAACGCGGCCCACGCGGCGGCCACATCGTCCCGATCGGTCGCCGGCGGGCCGAACCGCGCCAACCCGTCGCGGGACGTGTCGAAGGCCCGCCATGCCGCCCGCAGCCGCTCCTCGGCGGCATCCACCCCGGCCCGGGCCTGACGTGCGGCCTCGCGGCCCGCCCGCACCGCTGTCGCCGCCTCCTCCAGGGCGCGCCGCAATCGGGCGTGCTCGGCCAACTCCCGGCGCAACACGGCCGGCTCCGCAGCCCCGGTGAGCTGCCCGTCCAGCTCGGCCAGCCGGGAGTCCACCTGCTCCTGGCGGGCCCGCGCCTGCACCAGCAGGCGCTCCAGGTCACGCGCCGCCTCGTCCCGCTGCCGCACCGCGGTCTGCGCGGCCTTGGTCGCGGCCCGCGCCGCCTTGCCCGCCGCCGTCGCGGCCGCCACCGCCGAATCGGCCGGCACCGCCGGCACCTGCGCCACCGGCTGCTCGCAGACCGGGCAGGGCGCGCCGGCATGCAGGTGCACCCGCAGACTGACCGCCAGGTCGGTGGCCTTCGCCTCCTCGTGCGCCCGGAAGGCCGCCTCCAGGTCGACCTCGGCCTGCTCGGCCGCCGCGCGGGCCACCGCCAGCGCGGCCACCGCCGTGGCGTGCTCGTCGTTCGCCGCGCGCACCGCCGCCCGGACCGTGTCGGCCTCAGCGGACAGCCGGTCCCGATCGTCGTACGCCCGCAGCAGCAGCCGCGCCGCGCTCTCATCGCCGGCGCCGGCCAGCTCCCCGCGCAGCTTCTCCTCGCGCTCCTCGGCCAACGACACGCCCGTCGCCGCGGCCTCGGCGTCGGCCCGCGCCGCAGTGACCGCGCGTGCCACCTCGGCCACCCCGCGCGGCGCGCGGATCCCGGTCAGCACGGACAACTCGTCGTCGAGAGCGGTCAGCGCCGCCGCCGCCTCGCGCGCGGTGGTCCGGGCCGCCGCCAGCTCCGGCACCGCGGCCGTCACCGCCGCCGCCAGCTCGGCCATCCGCTCGACCCGGGCCTCGGCCTCAGCCAACGCCTCGTCGTCCACGCCGGTGAGCCCGGCGAGCACCTGGTCGACCGCGTCGAGTCGGGCGTCCGCCTGCGCGGCACGCGCCGTCGCCTTCTTCTGCACGTCCTCATAGACGCCGAGGCCCAGCAGGTTGACCAGGATCTGCTGCCGCGTCGCCGGCTTGGCGTGCAGGAAATCGGCGAACTGCCCCTGCGGCAGCACCACACAGCTGGTGAACTGCTCGTACGGCAGCCCCACCGCCTCCAGCACCGCCTGCTCCATCTCGGCGGGAGTGCCGGCCACCACCTCACCGAGGTCGTCCGGGCTCAACCCGGTGTCCAGTTTGGTCACGTCGAAGCCGGCCGGCATCAGCTGCAACCCGGCGTTCGCGGTCTTCACGTTGCCCCGGCCGTCCCGCCGGACCACCCGGGTCGCCACGTAGCGGGCCCCGCCGGACTCGAAGACCAGCCGCACCCGGGCCTCGGTCGCCGACGGCGCGAGCGCGTTCGCCAGCCCCCGGGCGCCACCCCAGCGGGGGACCATGCCGTAGAGCGCGAAGCAGATGGCGTCCAGCACTGTGGACTTGCCCGAACCGGTCGGACCGATCAGGGCGAAGAAGTCGGCGTCGGTGAAGTCGACTGTGGTGTCGTCCCGGAAGACCGTGAACCCGGCCATGTCCAAGCGCATCGGACGCATCAGTGCTCGACCTCCTCGAAGAGCTCGTCGAAGAGTTCCTGCACGCCCTCGTCGGCGTGGCCCCGGCTGTCCAGGTAGTCGGCGAACAACTCCCGCGGCGAACGCCCCGAGCGCTGCGCGATGCGGGCACCGCTGCCCGGCGCGGCCAGCAGCTCCGGGTCGATGCGGATCTCCAGCGCCCGGGGGAGCAGCTCCTGCACCTCCTCGCGCAGGCCGGCGCGGGGTTGCTCCCGCACGTACACCCGCAGCCAGGCGTCCGGTGCCTCGATCTCGGCGAGCTGGGCCAGGGTGCCCCGCACCGTCCGCAGCGCGCTCGCCGCGGTCACCGGCACCTCCCGCACCCGGGCGGCGGTGCTGGCCGTCACCTCGACAATCGTCACCGAGGGGACGTTCTCCTGCTCGCCGAAGTCGACAGCGAGCGGGCTGCCGCTGTAGCGCACCGGGCAGGGGCCGATGACCCGCTGCGCCCGGTGCAGGTGGCCCAGCGCCACATAGTGCGCGGTAGCCGGAAAGACGGTGGCCGGGACGGCGTAGCCCAGCACCGTGTGCGCGTCGCGTTCGCCGCCACCGGTGGTCGCGCCGGTCACCGTCACGTGCGCGGTGACCAGGTGCACCCGGTCCGGTTCGGTGAACCCCTCGGTCAGTCGCCCGAGCACCCGGCCCAGGTGGTCGGCGTACGTCTGGTTGGTCTCCGCCGCGGTCAGCTCGTACATCTCCAGCGCGCGCACCGCGTACCGCTGGGACAGGAACGGCAGCGCGGCCAGCTGCCACCGCTCGCCGCCGGCGGTGGTGCCGTCGATGACGTGCTCGTCCGGATTTTCCCGCACCCCGCCGCGCAGCGTGATGCCGGCGGCATCGGCCCACGGCCGCAGCGCGTCCAGCGCCGGGCCGTTGTCGTGGTTGCCGCCGATCGCCACCACGTCCGCGCCGGTGCGACGCAGCGCGGTCAGCGCCCGGGTGACCAGACGCGTCGCCTCCGAGGTGGGCGCGGCGGTGTCGTAGAGGTCACCGGCGACGATCACCAGATCCGGCTGCTCGGCACGGGCGATGTCGATCACCCCGGCCAGCACGGCC
>NZ_JAGPYA010000078.1:0-27864 GCF_018070245.1 Micromonospora sp. M61
CCGGGCCGAGGGGGTCACCCTCTTCCTCGAACCCCTCAACCGGTACGAGGACCACATGGTCAACCGTCTCGACGAGGCGGTGGCGCTCTGCGCCGCTGTCGGGTTGCCGTCGGTCCGGGTGGTCGCGGACACCTTCCACATGAACATCGAGGAGGACGACATGCACCGCGCGCTGCGCGCCGCCGCGCCCTACCTCGGTCACGTGCAGGTCAGCGACTCCAACCGCTACCAGCCGGGCGCGGGGCACCTGGACTGGCCGGCGCTGGTGCGTACGCTGCTGGAGCTGGACTACCGAGGGTGGCTGGCGCTGGAGTGCCGGCTGCGCGGCGACCCGGTCCGAGCCCTGCAACAGGCCGCCACGGTGCTGCGTCACGCCCTGCCCCGGCGGGCCGCCGCGTGACCGCCGGTGCCGGGCCGACGCGCGTCGGCGTGACCGCCCACCTCGACACCGCCCGTACGGGTGGGCCGGCCGACGTGGCCGGGCTGCGCCGACTCGCTGTCGACACGCTCGACGCGAACTGGGAGCACGACCACACAGTGCCCTCCCGCACGCTCTACCCGCACCAGTGGAGCTGGGACTCCGCGTTCATCGCGATCGGGCTGGCCCAGATTCGTCCCGACCGGGCCTGGCGGGAGCTGACGAGCCTGTTCCGGGCCCAGTGGGCCGACGGACGGGTGCCGCACATCGTGTTCAACCCGGCGCTGCGGGTCGGCGCGTACTTCCCGGGGCCGGAGATGTGGCGCTCGGCGAACGCCCAGGGCACTCCTGACGTGGACACGTCCGGCCTGGTCCAGCCGCCGGTGCACGCGCTCGCCGCGTTGCTCGCGTACCGGCGGGCACCCGACCCGGCCGGGATGGCCGCCCTGCGTCAGCTCTATCCCGCACTGGTCGCCCAGCAGCGTTACCTGGCCGACCGGCGGGACGTGGCCGGCGACGGGCTGGTCTGCATCGTGCACCCGTGGGAGTCCGGTCTGGACAACAGCCCCGCCTGGGACGAGCCGATGGCCGCGGTCGGAGCCGAGGCTGCGGTGATGCGGGCGTACCGCCGGCATGACACCGCGCACGCCGACGCCGCGCACCGCCCCACGGACCTGGACTACGCGCGTTACCTGGCGATCGTCGCCGCCTACCGCGACCACGGCTACGACGACCGGAGTCTGGCCGACGGCCATCCGTTCCTCGTGGAGTGCCCGCTGTTCAACGCGGCGTTCGGGGCGGCCGAGCACGCCTTGGCCGAGATCGCCGCGCTCATCGGCCACGACCCCGGGCCGCACCGGGCCCGTGCGTCCCGGATCACCGAAGCCCTGGTACGCAGGCTGTACGACCCGGACACCGGCACGTTCCAGCCCCGCGACCTGCGCACCGACCGGCTGGTCAGCGCCCGTACCGTGCTCGGCCTGACGCCGCTGATCCTGCCCGACCTGCCGACCCGGCAGGCCGACGCGCTGGTCGTCGAGGCCCGCTCGGCGCGCTTCGGGGTGGCCCGGCACATGGAGCGGCCGTTGCCCACCCACGACCGCACCGCGCCCGACTTCGAGCCACTGCGCTACTGGCGCGGCCCGAGCTGGCTGAACACCGGCTGGCTGATCCGGCGCGGGCTGCTTGCGCACGGGCACCCGGAGCTGGCCGCCGGGCTGCGCCGCTCGATGATCGGTCTGGTCGCCGGGGCCGGGTGCCACGAGTACTTCCATCCGGACACCGGCGTCGGGTTGGGCTCACCGGCGTTCAGTTGGACCGCCGCGCTGCTGCTCGACCTGCTGGCCGAGTGAGTGTCTGGCGGGCCCCTGCTGGTAGCGTGCCCGGTCTTCGACCGGAAGGGGCGGCGTGCCCGAGATCGACAAGGTGGCCTGGATCCTCATCGAGGACGGGCGGGTGCTGAGCACCCGGTCCGTGGGCAAGGACGTCTGGTATCTGCCCGGTGGCAAGCGGGAGCCGGGTGAGACCGACCTGGAGACCCTGCGCCGGGAGATCGACGAGGAGTTGAGCGTCGACGTGGACGTACGCGACGCGGTGCACCTGGGCACCTTCACCGCTGCGGCACACGGCCACGCGGGCGGCACCACAGTGCGGATGACCTGCTATCGGGCCGGATATCAGGGGCGGTTGCGCCCGGGCAGCGAGATCGCGGAGATGGACTGGCTGGGGTACGCCGACCGGCACCGCACCTCGCCGGTCGACCAGATCATCTTCGATCACCTGCTGGCCGAGGGCCTGCTGCGCTGACGGCGCAGTTTGCCGACGCCGGCCGGGGGTAACCGCCCGGGCGTGACCGACGGCGACGGGTTTCCGTACTTCATCGACGCGGTGTCCCGGCGTTCCGGCCTGCCGAGCGAACAGGCCGCCGCGCTCGCCCGCGCCGTCCTCCAGACGATGGCCGAGCGGGTGACCGGCGACGCGCCCGACGACCTGGTGGGGCACCTTCCGGACGAGGTCGGCGGCTACCTGACCGGCCGCGCGCCGGACGAGCCCGGAACCGCCGGTCCCGCGCCGGACGCGGTCGGCCCCGCGCCGGACGCGGTCGGGACGGTTGGTCCTGCCCCGGGGCGGGGTGGGGTCGCCGGCCCGGGCATGGACGGGCCGGACACCGGGCTGGGCCTGGATGTCGGCGGCACCGCCGTTCCGCCGCCTACGGACGCCGGTCCGGCGGAGTTCCTTCGTCGGGTGGGACGGCGTGCCGCGGTGGATCCGGCGACCGCCCGGGCCGGAACCGGGGCGGTCTTCGCGACCCTGCGTGAGGCGATGACCGTACGGGAGTTCCGGGAGATGGTGGCGAGACTGCCGCGCGACGACGAGGGCGGGGCCGCGTCCGAACGGCTCGGGCTCTGACCCCTTCCTGTGCCCGTCCGGCCTGGTCTGGGAGAGATCGACTCGGGTTCCTTGAAGTCGGGGTATCAGGGACGGCAGCTGTCCTGCTCACCGGTCGGCGGCGTCGGCCTCGGGCAGCTCTTCGGGCTCGGTGACCCAGGCGGAGAAGACCGGCACCCCGTGCCACGGCCCGGTGACACCGTCCGCCCGGGTGTCGGTGGCGACGGCCACCACGGCGTACGGGTGGCCGAACCGCAGCTCGGCGGTGCGGGCGACGCCCTCGGGCGGCAGGCTGACCAGCCCGACCATGCCGGTGACGGCCGCCGCCTCGAAGCCGTACCGGCCGAACCGGGCCATCGCCACCTGACGCGCGTCGAAGTTCTCGATCCGCAGGTGCAGCATTCCCGCCAGCGTCGTGGACGCGGCCGCGAAGCCGAGCGCCGGCGCGGTCAGGTCATGCTCACTGCGGGCAGACCAGCAGGGGAGGACGGCGTTGTGGCACTCCTCGCGGCCGTCGCGCGCCCGGGTCCGCACCCGCTCCTCGCGTACCGTCCACAGCGGAGTCTCACCGAGCGGCAGGTCGAACAGGGAACGGGCACCGGCCGGTTGCGCGCCGTCGGCCGCGCCGAGACTGAGGTCGTACGCGACGGCCAGCACCTCGCTCGGCGGCACCTGCGGGTCGGCGGCCACCGAGAGGACCACCAACCCGGCACCGTCGGTCGTCTGGGCAGGGGCGGCGTGCACGATCACGTCACCGAGCCGCTCGGTGGACACGATGGCGCAGCGGTGACCATGGCTCGGGCTGCGCAACGCCCGTCGTAGCCCGCGCGCCCACGGGCTGCCAGCACCGAGCGCGCCGGCGTCGGCGACGTCGAACGGGGTCGCCCAGGACACCCGGGTGGCCAGCGCGCTGGCCAGGGCGAAGACCACGTTCGGGCTGACCTTCAGGGGAAACGTGTCGATCAGGCCGTCGGTGTGCTCGCGCGCCCAGGCGTCCAGACCGGCCTGATCGGGCAGCTCACCGACGTCGGTCGTCCTGGGCAGCGCGGCCCGCCACGCGGCCGAACCGCCGTCACCCCGCCCCGCTCGGCGCCAGAGCGCGGTGGCGGACCTGACCAGCGGATGCGGCGCGTCCAGCAGCACGCGGGCGACCTCGGCCGCGCTGGCCAGGTCGGTGCCCAGGGCGTGAGCCAGGTCCTCGGCGGCCGGGCCGTCGGCGCTCGGGCCCTCGCCGGCCGCGTCCTCGGCGGCCGGGTTGGATTCGGCCTGCTCGGTGTCGGCCGGCTCGGTGGCGCAGACCGCGAGCAGCAGCCAGGCCCCGAGCGGGGAGGCGACGTGGTGCCGGTCGCCGACCGTGGCGTGCAGCCGTGCGGCGTACGCGGAGAGCGGCCCGTGCAGATCGGTCGTCATGCCCCCACTCTGCCCGCCGACCCGGCTCACGACCACAGCTCGAACGGCTCGTCGATCTCCTCGCCGGCGAGGAAGGCGGTGATCAGCCGGGGGAGCTGCCCGGGATAGAACCGTTCCGAGCTCGCGATCACCTCCGGCAGCGGCCACCAGCGGAAGGCGAAGTAGTCCTCCAACTCGTAGTCGAGCCGGTGCGCCTCGTCCACGTCGGGACCAGCACCGGCGAGCCGTACGCTGACGACGACCTCATCCTGGACGTGCCGCAGCTGGCGGTGCAGGAAACTCGCCCGTCGGCGCCAGGTCGGTGCGCCGACCTGGTCGGCGGTGACCAGGATGCCGGTCTCCTCGTGCAGCTCCCGCACCGCCGTGTCGAGGTAGGTCTCTCCGGGATCCATGCCGCCGCCGGGCAGCTCCCACCAGGTGCCCAGCCTGGGGTGGTCAGGGTCGCGGGTGTGGAACAGCAACACCCGATGCAAGCCGTCGGTGACCACCACCCGCACCGCGCGTCGTTCCAGGATCGGCAGGTCGCGAGGCAGCTCGTCCATCGGGCCAGTCTGTCGCACCGACCGCTCGGGGCGGCGGGTAGGCTGCCCGCCGTGGCTGGTCTGTTGAGGAATGTCGCGGCTCGCATCTCCCGGGTAGGCGCGGCGATTCCGTCGCCTCGGCGCACCGGGCCGGCCCCCGCGCAGGTGGCCCGCCGCCGCCAGGTGAGCGCGTTGCAGCGTCGGGAGCTGACCTACGCTCCGGAGCGCGACGGCCAGGCCGACCCGGGCGAGATCGTCTGGACGTGGGTGCCGTACGAGGACGACCCCCGCCAGGGCAAGGACCGGCCGGTGCTGGTCGTCGGACGGCACAGCCGGACGCTGTTCGGGCTGATGCTGTCCAGTCAGAGCGAGCGGGACGGGCAGCGGCACTGGTTCGCGCTCGGGCCGGGCGAGTGGGATCGGGACAACCGGCCGAGCTGGGTCCGGTTGGACCGGGTGCTCACCATGCGTGAGGACAGCATCCGCCGCGAGGGCGCCGTGCTGGACCGGCCCCGGTTCGACCGGGTCGGGCAGGCGCTGCGCGCCGGCTACGGCTGGCGCTGACCCGCACACCTGTAGAGCTGCCCCACGGGTGGGGCGTCTGGGCGGTGCCCTGCGGCCCGATGGTCGCTGCGCTGCGAGCTGCCCCATTACCGGGGCAGCTCTACAGCGACGCAGGTAGGCGTCCGGGGTCAGGAACCGGCGCGGACCTGACCGACGTGGTCAGGCCGACTCGCGGCTCGGGCCGACCGCGGCGCCCTTCGCGTCCGGCGGCGGGTACGGCCGGTCGGCGAGCAGCCGCGCCAGGTGTGCGGTGTTGAGCGCCAGCGCCTTCGTGGTGCGACCGGTGGTGTCGGGCTTGGGGCCGGCGTCGCGGTAGTCCACCTTGTGCAGTGCCTCACCCACCCAGTAGGTCGCCGCGGCGGCGGCGAGGGTGAACCCGACCTCGTTGAGCGCCTGCTGCACCTGCCCGATGGTGTGGTGCGCGCCGTCCTCGTTGCCGACGACGGCCACGCCGGCAACCTTGCCGTAGGTGAGCAGCCGGCCCTCGTCGTCGGTCTCGGAGAGTTCGGCGTCGAGACGTTCGAGGACCATCTTGCAGACGCTGGACGGTTGGCCGAGCCAGATCGGCGTGGCGATGATGAGCACCTGCGCCGCCAGCAGCTTGGCGCGGATCGCCGGCCAGCCGTCGCCGTCGCCCTCGTCGGTGGACACGCCGAAGCGCACATCGTGGTCCACCACCCGGACCAGTTCGCCCTCCACGCCCTGGGCGGCCAACTCGTCGAGCACCTCCCGACCGAGCTGTTCGGAGCTGGACGGGCCCGGTGACGGCTTGAGGGTGCAGTTGAGCACGAGGGCGCGGATGGTCGCCACGTCGAGTTCCTTTCGGCCGAGTTGCTTGCCCATACCCGTACGGCGCCCGTATATTCAACCAACGAGTTGATTAGCCGACAGGTTGAAAGCGGCATATGACAACAGATCCCGTCAGCGCGGTGTTCGCCGCACTCGCTGATCCCACCCGCCGGGCCATCCTGGCCCGGCTCGCAACCGGCGAGGCGACGGTCAACGAGCTGGCGGCGCCGTTCCCGATCAGCCTCCAAGCGATCTCCAAGCACCTCGCGGTGCTGGAGCGCGCGGGGCTGATCGTGCGGACCCGTGAGGCGCAGTGGCGTCGTTGCCGGCTCGACCCGGCGCCGCTGCGGACGCTCGCCGAGTGGGTCGACCAGTACCGCCGACTCTGGGACGACCGTTACGACACCTTGGACGACTACCTACGCGACCTGAAGGAGACCCGCCATGAACAATCTCCCTGACCTCACGATCGACCTGCCGTCCGATCGGGAGGTCACCCTCACCCGGTCCTTCGACGCCCCACGCGAGCTGGTCTACGCCGCGCACACCCAGGCCGAGCACCTCAAGCACTGGTGGGGGCGGGGCAACCCGCTGGACGTCGAGATCGATTTCCGGGTGGGCGGCCACTACCGCTGCGTCGAGCACGCCCAGGACGGCAACGACTACGCCTTCCGCGGTGAATACCGGGAGATCGTCGTGCCGGAGCGGATCGTGCAGACCTTCGAGTTCGAGGGCATGCCCGGCCAGGTGGCGGTGGAGACGCTGGTCTTCACCGAGCAGGACGGGCGCACCACCATCACGAGCAGCACCCGCTTCGACACCACGGCGCAGCGCGACGGCATGATCGACTCCGGGATGGCCCAGGGGGCAGCCGAGTCGTACGCAGCGCTGGACCGGTATCTCGCCACACTGCGCTGACTCCGCCCACGCCCCCGGTTATGCAGTGGGCTGGTGGGCCGCCCGGTGGGATGGTGTCCGCGTGAGCGAGGACATCACGCGGCAGGTGGCCGAGCGGATCCACACTGGCTTCGGCCTGCACCTGTCCTCACTGGAACGGGTGACCCACGGCGCGGACCAGCGCGCCCGACTGTGGCTGGCCCACAGCGTCGACGGCTCCCGGTACGCGGTCAAACTGAGCGGTGGCGGCACCCCAGCCGGCCTGGCCGTGACGGCGTACCTGGCCGGCCAGGGGGTGGTGGGCATCGCCGCACCGATGCTTACCCGGGACGGGCGGCTGTCCGTCGACCACGACGGCCACCGCCTCTCGGTGGTGCCCTGGGTCTCCGATCAGCGGGCGCTCGACGGCCCGATGACCGACGCGCACTGGCGCGCGTACGGCGAGGTGCTGGCTGCCGTGCACGCGGTGCCCGTGACCGACGAGGTGCGACGACTGTTGCCGGCGGGCGGCGCGGCGTACCCCTCGATCGTGGCCGGGACCCGCGCGGTGGCCGAGCGGCTGCGCGATCCGGACCCGGACGACCTCGCCGGGCCGCTGGCCGCGGAGCTGGCGGGCGTGTGGTCCGGGGTGGCCGACCGGGTGGTCACACTGACCCGTGAGGTCGAGCGCCTCGCCGTCGATGAGCGCGCCCGGCCCGGCCCGGCCGTCGTCTGCCACGGCGACCCGCACCTGGGCAATCTGCTGCTCGGCCCGGACGGGCAGGTCTGGTTGATCGACTGGGACGACGTGGTGCTCGCCCCGCCCGAGTGTGACCTGATGTTCGTGCTCGGTGGGGTGCTCGCCTTCGCGCCGATCAGCACCCGTCAGCAGAAGGCCGTTCTCGCCGGCTACGGCCCGGCCGACATCGACCCGGCCCGCCTGGCGTGGTTCCTCGCGGTCCGCGCGCTCGACGACCTCAGCGACTGGACCCGCCAGGCGCTGGACCCGGACGCCGAGACGGCCGACCGGGATCGGGCGGCGCGCATCGTGCGGGGGTTGGTGTCGCCGGTCGGTCTGGTCACCCTCGCCGACGCGGCGCTGCGCGATCTCGACCGGCGGCGTTGACCGTAAGCCCCGGCCCCGTCCACGACGGGAAACAACAAAGGCAAGGAGCTCATGCGCTCCTTGCCACCTCCAACATATATCGCACCCGGGGCCTTGTGGCAAGACCCGGGTCGTGCCGCAGAATCACCACCCTGAGCCCAAAGCTGGGAAAATCGGGGGATTTCATGATCGATGTGATCATTGCCGGCGGTGGGCCGACCGGCCTGATGCTGGCCAGCGAGTTGCGACTGCACGGGGTGCAGGTGCTCGTGGTGGAGAGGGAGACCGAGCCGACCCCGTACGTCCGTGCGCTCGGGCTGCACGCGCGCAGCATCGAGGTGATGGATCAGCGTGGCCTGTTGGAGCGGTTCCTCGCGCTCGGCCGGCAGCACCCGGTCGGTGGCTTCTTCGCCGCCATTCCCAAGCCGTCGCCGAGCGGGCTGGACACCGCCCATCCGTACGTCCTCGGCATCCCGCAGACCACGACGGACCGCCTGCTGGGCGAGCACGCCGCCGACGTCGGCGTGGAGATCCGGCGCGGCTGCGAACTGGTCGGTCTCAGCCAGGACGACGACGGGGTGACAGTGGGGTTGGCCGACGGCGGGCAGCTGCGGTCGCGCTATCTCGTCGGCTGCGACGGTGGCCGCAGCACCGTGCGCAAACTGCTCGGCGTCGGCTTTCCCGGTGAGCCCAGCAGGGTCGAGTCCCTGTTGGGCGAGATGGAGGTGGGCGTAGCACCGGAGACGGTGGCCGAGGTGGTGGCCGAGGTGCGCAGGACGCACCTGCGGTTCGGTCTCGGGCCGCTGGACGACGGGGTGTACCGCGTCCTGGTTCCCGCCGAGGGGGTGGTCGAGGATCGCTCGGTCCCGCCGACCATCGAGGAGTTCAAGCGACAACTGCTGGCGTACGCGGGCACCGACTTCGGCGTGCACTCACCGCGCTGGCTCTCCCGCTTCGGCGACGCCACCCGGCTGGCCGAGCGCTACCGGACCGGCCGGGTGCTGCTGGCCGGCGACGCGGCGCACATCCACCCGCCAACCGGCGGGCAGGGGCTCAACCTCGGCATCCAGGACGCGTTCAACCTCGGGTGGAAACTGGCCGCCGCCGTCAACGGCTGGGCGCCGGACGGGCTGCTGGACAGCTACCACACCGAACGGCACCCGGTGGCCGCCGACGTCCTGAACAACACCCGCGCGCAGATGCTGCTGCTGTCGCCCGAGCCGGGACCCCGGTCGGTGCGTCAACTGTTGTCGGAGCTGTTGGACTTCGAGGACGTCAACCGGTACCTGATCGAGAAGGTCACCGCGATCGGGGTCCGCTACGACTTCGGCGAGGGCCACGAGATGCTCGGCCGCCACCTGCGCGACGTACGGCTCAAGCAGGGACGCCTCTACGAGCTGATGCGAGGGGGCCGCGGACTGCTGCTCGACCAGACCGGCCGGCTCTCCGTCGCCGGGTGGGCGGACCGGGTCGACCACGTCCTCGACGTCAGCGAGGAACTGGACGTGCCCGCCGTGCTCCTGCGGCCGGACGGCCACGTGGCGTGGGTGGGCGACGACCAGACGGAGCTGCTCGGCCAGCTGCCCAGATGGTTCGGCGCAGCCGCTGGCTGAACGGTCAGAGCTCGGTCAGCCAGGCGCTGTCGACCAGTTGCCGGGGTGACCGGGCACCGCCGAGGCTCTTCGCCTGGTACATGGCGGCGTCGGCGCGGCTGAGCGCGTCGGTGAGCTGGGCCGGGCCGGACACCGGGGCGAGCCCGACGGACGCGGTGACACGGACGCTGCACCCGTTGAGCCGGATCGGCGCGGCGACGGTCTCGGCGAGTCGGCGGGTGGAGTGCTCGATCCAGCGCCGGTCGACTGTGGGGCTGGAGAGCAGCCCGGCGAACTCGTCGCCACCGAGGCGGGCGACGAGGTTGTCCCCGGCGAAACCGGCGAGCCGGTCGGCCACACTGATCAGCACCTGGTCGCCGGCGGCGTGCCCGTACCGGTCGTTGATCTGCTTGAAGTCGTCCAGGTCGAGCACCACGGCGATCAACGGCTGACCGGCCGCGTCGGTGAGCAGGGTGGCCGCCAGGCGGTAGAAGGCGCGCCGGTTGGGCAGCCCGGTGAGTGGGTCGTGACTCGCGGCGTGCCGCTCGGCGGCGAGCTCGGCCTGAAGGTGATCGATCTCGGCCTCGGCGCGCACCGCCCGTCGGCGTAGTTGCCAGGAGGAGAGCAGGGCGCCGGCCGCGCAGATCCCGGAGGCGACACTCATCGGATCCGGCACGAACCCTCCCATCCCCGCGACCGCCTCCAGCCTCCGGTCGACACGTCACACCGCGTCGGGCCCACTTTTGCCTGATGGTTGCCCCTGCGGGGGTAACTCAACGTGAACGGATGGGCACCGATCATGTGCGTTATCATGCTCGCCGTCCGGTGCAGATGCAATAGCAGATGCACGTGCAGAACTGTCCGAAGTCGATACCGCACCCCTCGCCGTCACCGCTCCTCCCACGGCCACCGGCGGGCTCGTGAGCAGAAAGACGCCTCCATGCATCAGCCACCCAATGGCGTACCGATCCATCAGTTGCCTCCGCTGAGCTGGCAGAAGAGCCGCCGCAGCAACCCCAGCGGCAACTGCGTCGAACTCGCCGAGCTGCCCGGGGGAGCGGGCATCGCGGTCCGCAACTCACGGCACCCGGAGGGCCCGGCGCTGATCTACACAGTGGACGAAATCGCCGCCTTCGTGCTCGGAGCGCGCGACGGGGATTTTGACCACCTGATCAACTGACCGTCCCGCGTGAGCCGTCCCGGCGACGGGACTGAATCACCGGTGCGGAGGAGTTCATCTCACTGTCGGTCCATGGCATGCTTACACGTCGGCCGGGCCAGGTACCCGGTCACGGGGGTTGGTGTCCGGAGGTCCGCACGTGACGATGGTTCCCGCCGAGGGTGGCCCGACAACCGGGCCGACAGTGCTGCGCATGCTGCTCGGTGCCCAGCTGCGCCGTCTGCGGGAGTCCAGCGGGGTGACCCGGGAGGGCGCCGGCTGGGAGATCCGTTCCTCTGAGTCGAAGATCAGTCGGATGGAGCTGGGTCGGGTCGGCTTTAAGGAACGCGACGTCTCCGACCTGCTCACCCTCTACGGCGTCACCGAGGAGCACGAGCGTGACGCGCTGCTCAAGCTCGCCCGCGACGCCAACAGCCCCGGCTGGTGGCACCGCTACGGCGACGTGTTGCCGACCTGGTTCCAGTCGTACCTGGGCCTGGAGGCCGCGGCCGCGCTGATCCGCACCTACGAGGTGCAGTTCGTCCCCGGCCTGTTGCAGACCGGGGACTACGCCCGCGCTGTCGTGCTGCTCGGGCACGGCGCGGCAGGTCCGGACGAGATCGAGCGCCGCGTCGCTCTGCGGATGCAGCGTCAGCAGTTGCTCCACCGGGAAAACCCACCGCAGCTCTGGGCCGTCGTGGACGAGGCAGCCCTACGGCGCCCGATCGGTGGCCCCGCCGTCATGCGCGGCCAGCTCACCGCTCTCATCGAGGCGACCAAGTCACCCAACATCCGGCTCCAGGTCATCCCGTTCGCCGCCGGTGGTCACGCCGCCGCCGGGGGAGCCTTCACCATCCTGCGATTCGGTGATCAGGAGCTGCCCGACATCGTCTACATCGAACAGCTCACCAGCGCCATCTACCTCGACAAGCGCGACGACCTCGACTACTACGCGGTGGCCATGGAACGGCTCTGCGTCGAGGCCGAGCCGCCGGAGCGTACGCCGGACATTCTCGGCCGGTTGCTGGACGAGCTCTACCCGGCGTGACCGCTGCCTGGGGCGGCGGTTCGGTGGAGGCGGCTCGGGGCGGTGCAGGTGGCTCGGGTGGCACTAGCATGGTCGGCGACCGGCGACAGTGGACGGACGGCATCGCGGAGGCAGCCATGACCACCGAGGCCTCGGGCCCAACGGCCGGCTCGCCGAGCGACCGGATCGACACCACTGTGGCCCACCCCGCCCGCCGCTACAACTACTGGCTGGGCGGCAAGGACAACTTCCAGGCCGACCGCGAGTCCGGCGACACGATGGCGGCGGCCTTCCCGACGATCCGCACCGCCGCCCTGGAGAACCGCCGTTTCCTCCAGCGGGCCGTGGGCTTCCTGACCCGCGAGGCCGGCATCCGGCAGTTCCTCGACATCGGCACCGGCATCCCGACCGCCGACAACACCCACGAGGTCGCCCAGGCCATCGCACCGGAGTCCCGGGTGGTCTACGTCGACAACGATCCGATCGTGCTGGCCCACGCCCGCGCGCTGCTGAGCAGCTCACCGCAGGGCGCCACCGCCTACATCGACGCCGACCTGCGCGACCCGGCGCGGATCCTCGCCCACCCGGAGTTGCGACGCACCATCGACCTGTCCCGGCCGGTCGCCCTCATGCTGGTGGCCGTCCTGCACTTCGTGCCCGACGGCGACGACCCGTACGCGCTGGTGCGGCACCTGCTCGACGCGCTGCCGGCGGGCAGCTGGTTGGCCGCCTCGCACGCCACCCACGAGTACCTTCCGCCGGCGGTCGCCGCACAGGCTCGGGCGGCGGCCAGGGGCGGCGGCCCACACGGGCTGATCAACCTGCGCACCCGGGACGAGTTCAGCCGCTTCTTCGTCGACCTCGATGTGGTGGAACCGGGCATCACCTCGGTCGCCGAGTGGCGGGCCGAGAACGAGACGCAGCCGCGCCCGTCGGTGGTCGAGGTGAGCATGTACGGCGGCGTCGCCCGCCTGCCCTGACCGCGCGGACCCCCATAGGCGGGATTCACCAGCGGAGCGTTCAGCCGGCTGAGGCGTCGTGGCGGGCGCGGGCCGCGTGCACCTCGTCGATGTGCGTCTCGGCCCAGGCCTTGATCGCCCGTTGCACCGGCAGGAGGCTCTCGCCCAGCGGGGTGAGCTGGTAGTCGACCCGGGCCGGCACGCCGACGGTCACCGATCGGCTGACCAGGCCGTCACGCTCGAGCTTGCGCAGCGTCTGGGTGAGCATCTTCTGGCTCGCCCCGGCCACTGTCCGGGCCAGTTCGCTGTGCCGTTGCGGCCCGTCGGCCAATGCGCTCACGACCAGCGTCAGCCACTTGTCGCTCAGCGTCGCCAGCACCTCGTGACCTGGGCACTCGGCCAGAAACGCGTTGTAGGAGCGACGATCCCGCTCGCGGCGCTCGCCGGCGGTCGTGGTGGCCATTGTGTCCTCCCGGGTGCCCAGGGCACCCGAAGGTGCCTCCTTCTCGCCGGATGCTAACGCTCCTAGCGTCAATGGCATGAGAGCTGTGATCGTCCGTCGGTTCGGCGGCCCCAAGGTGCTGGAGATCGCCGACCTGTCCCGCCCGGAGCCGGGAGTCGGGCAACTACGCGTGCGGGTCGTTGCCGCTGGCGTCAACCGGATCGACCTGTCCACCCGCAGTGGCGCGTCGAGCCGACGTATTGACCGATGCCGACCGGCCGGGTTAATCTCTGGATCGATACAGACTGGATCGATACAGAGGGGTGCCGGTGAAGCCAACACTGCAAGCCGTGGCCGACGCCGTCGGCGTCTCCCGCAGCACCGTGTCCAACGCCTACAGCCGCCCCGACCAGCTCTCCGCCACGCTGCGTGAGCGGATCCTGGAGGCCGCCCGGCAACTCGGGTACCCCGGCCCCAACCCCACCGCGCGCTCCCTGCGCCGGGGCTTCGTCGGGTCGATCGGGGTGCTGTTCACCTCGCAACTGTCGTACGCCTTCACCGACCCGTTCGCGGTGCGGTTCCTCGCCGGGGTCGGCGCGGCGGCCGAGCGGCACGGCACGAGCATGCTGCTGGTGCCGCTGCCGCCGGCCGTGACCGACGCCCGACGGGCGGTGGAGAACGCCGCTGTCGACGGGTTCTGCGTCTACTGCGTCGCCGACGAGGAATGGGCGTTGGACGTCATCCGCCAACGCGGGCTGCCGTTCGTCAGCACGGCCCCCCGCGACAACGCCGGCGCTGACGAACGGTTCGTCGGCATCGACGAGCGGGCCGCCGCGCACAGTGCCGCCGCGCACGTCGCCGGCCTCGGCCACCGTCGGGTGGCGCTGCTCGCCGACTCCGTGCTGCCCGACGCGCCGGCCGGCCCTCTCACCCTGGCCGGGGTCGACCAGGTGCCGCACCCGACCACCCGAGGTCGGCTCACCGGGTTCGCCGACGCCTTCGCCGAGGTCGGCGTCGGCTGGACCGAGCTGACCCTGGTCAACGTCCTCGGCAACAGCCGCCGGGCGGCAGCCGCAGCCATCGCCGGGCTGTTCGACCAACCCGCACCGCCGACCGCCGTGCTGGCCGGCTCCGACGTCCTCGCGCTCGGTGTGCTGGACGCCCTGGCCGCGCGGCCGGCCCATGATCGTCCGACCGTCTCGGTGACCGGCTTCGACGACGTCCCCGAGGCCGCCGCGGCCGGCCTCACCACCGTCCGGCAACCGGCCGAGGAAAAGGGCCGGATCGCCGCCGAACTCCTGCTCGACCCGCCCGCGGACGCCGCGGCCGGTCATGTGTTGCTGCCCACCGCACTCGTCGTCCGGGCCTCCACCGGACCTGTCCCGAGGAGTTGACCATGGAACTTCCCACCGGCTACGTCACCGCGCTCGACGCCATGAACCGACACGTCAACTCGGCCCGACCGGACGCCCCGGTCCAGGTCGAACGCCCCCGCCGGGCCCTGCTCGCCCCCACCCGGCAGGCCACCGCCCTCGCTCTGCGCCGGCTCGCCGACCGCATCCAGCCGCGACCGCTGCCCGGCACCGCCCGCTGCTCTTGACCCGCACGAAACCCATTCCGGCATGCACGGGACGAACAGTGTGGGCCCGGACACGGAGGGTGGTCGAGTTGGGCGTGACCAGGCAGACTGGTGAAGCCATGTCGCCCTTCATGCCCACCCTCCGTCTCCACGACCGCTACGTACTGCACGAGCGGATCGGTCTCGGCGGCATGTCCGAGGTGTGGCGGGCCGACGACGACGTGCTCGGCCGGCCCGTCGCCATCAAGGTCCTCGCCGGGCAGCTCGCCGCCGACCCGCAACTGCGGGCCACCATCCAACGCGAGGCCCGCGCGGCCGCCCGGCTGACCCACCCACACGTGACCCAGGTGTACGACTACGCCGAGGCGACCCTGACCGGCGGCGTCGTTGTCCCGTACCTGGTGATGGAACTCGTCGACGGCCACAACCTGGCCGACCGGCTGCGGACCGGGCCACTGCCGTGGCCGGAGGCGGTCCGGGTGGCCGGGCAGATCGCCGCCGCACTGGCCGCCGCGCATCGCATCGGCGTCGTGCACCGCGACGTCAAGCCCGGCAACGTCATGCTGACCGACACCGGCGCCAAGGTGCTCGACTTCGGCATCGCCGCCCTCGGCGGGCTCGACAGTCAGTCCGGCGAGCCGCTGATGGGCACACCCGCCTACTTCGCCCCCGAGCGGCTGACCGCCGGCCCGCCCGACCCGGCCAGCGACATCTACGCCCTCGGCGCGCTGCTCTACCGCACCCTCACCGGGCAGGCGCCGCTGCCCGTGCAGAGCTGGGAGGACGCGCTGGAGGTGCACCGACGTGGCACTCCGGTGCCGCCGCTGCGGGTGCCCGGTCTCCCCGCCGACATCGCCGAGCTGACCCTCGCCTGTCTGGCCGCCAACCCGGCCGACCGGCCGAGCGCCGCGCACCTGGCCCGCCGCTTCGGCGCCGGCCAGCCGGTCGAGCCGCCCACCGAGCTGCTGCGGCGTGTCCTCCCGGCGGCTCACCCTCCCACCCTGATCGACCGCTCGGCGGCACGCCCCGCCCCGGTCGCCGCGCCGGCCCGCCGCCGGTCGCGCCGACCCCTCGCCGTGCTGGGCGCAGCCGGCCTCGCCGTGCTGGTCGGCGTCGGCGCCCTGCTCGCCGAAGGTCCCCTCGGCACACCGAGCGCACCCAACTCGCCGCAGGTGGCCGCCCCACCGTCGACCTCCGCCCCCAGGCCCACACCCACGACGCAGTCGCCGACGCCGACGGCACCCTCCTCGCCCCGACCCAGCGCCAGCACCGCCCCACCGACCGCCGGGCAGCAGGTGCCGGTCAGCCTGCGGGAGGTGACCAGCGGGTTCTCCGCCGTCCTCGCCAACGCGGTGGCCCGCGGTGACGTCGACCGCAGGACCGCCGAAGATCTGCGCGACGACCTGGCCGACCTGAGCCGGCACAGCAGGGACCGGGCCAAGCGCGTCGCCGACCTGCGGGAACGCATCGCCGAGCTGGTGGAACGCGACCGGCTGGCAGCGCAGACGGGCGCCCAACTCGACGCTCTGCTAGCGCAGACCGGCAGCTTCGCCACCGGCCGTACGGACGACTGATATCCCCGTCGATACCGCTGGCATGATGTCCCGATGCGGACACGTCTGATCTTCGTGCGACATGGCGAGTCGCTCCACCAACTCGAAGGAATCGTGGGCGGGCCACGTGGTTGTCGGGGCCTCACCGCCCTCGGCCACGAACAGGCACACGATCTCGCCAACCGGCTCACCAACGAGGTCGCCGCCGACCGGCCGGTGGCGGTCTACTCGTCCGTGCTGCGCAGGGCGGTCGAGACCGCCCAACCGATCGCCACCGCCTTCGGCGTTCGGCCCGTGGCCGACTGTGGCCTGTGCACCTGGCACACACCCCCGTACGCCGACGGCCTGCCGACCGCCCGCTTCCGCACCGAACACGCGGTGCCCGGCGGGGGCGTGTTCCGGCCGTTCGAGGAGGGCAACGAGAGCTGGGCCGAACTGGTCGTCCGGGTCAGCCGAGCGATCATGGAGATCGCCCACCGGCACCGGGGCGCCACAGTGGTTCTGGTCGGTCACAGCGAAACCGTCGAGGGCGCGTTCCACGCGCTCGCCGCGCAGCCGGTCTTTCGGGGGTTCGACCTGGACGTGCCTCCGGCCTCGATCACCGAATGGACCACCGACCACGACCCCGGCGGTTGGCCTCCCGCCCGGTGGACGCTGCGCCGCTTCGGTGACACCGGCGGGTGGGCTAAAGCGTGATCCAGTACCGCCGAGCACCTGGTCGTCCTCGACGATCCACCGGTACGTGCATGGATGTCGTCGGCACGGCGTACTCGCCCATCGGTTTCCGCCGGTCGTAGTCTCACCGACATGACGACAACGCAGACACACACCCTCGCCGTGCCCGGCGTCGACCTGGTCTACGACGTCCGCGGTCCGCTGCCCCCGTCCGGCGGGCACCCCGTGCTGCTCATGATCGGTCAACCGATGACGGCGGAGGGCTTCACCGCGCTCGCCCCGCACTTCACCGACCGTACCGTCGTCACCTACGACCCACGCGGGCTCGGCCGCAGCGTCCGCAAGGACGGTCGCATCGACCACACGCCGCAGCAGCAGGCGGCCGACCTGCACCTGCTGATCGAGGCGCTCGGCGTCGGCCCGGTCGACGTGTTCGCCAGCAGCGGCGGTGCGGTGACGGCACTCGAACTCGTCGCGACGTACCCGCACGACGTCGTCACGTTGGTGGCGCACGAGCCGCCGATCAACGCGGTGCTCCCCGACGCCAGCGCCGCCGAGCGCGCGCGGGCCGGCTTCTACGAGGCGTACCAGGCGAAGGGCACCGGCGCAGGAATGGCCGCGTTCATCGCGATGACGTCGTGGCAGGGCGAGTTCACCGATGCCTACTTCGCCCAGCCGACGCCCGACCCGGCGATGTTCGGCATGTCGACCGACGACGACGGCACCCGCGACGACCCGCTGTTGTCGCAGAACTCGTGGGCGATCACGGACTACCAGCCCGACGCGGGCCTGCTCACCGCCGCACCGACCCGGATCGTGGTCGCGGTCGGTGAGGAGTCGGCGGGGACGTACACCGCGCGGACATCCCTCGGCATGGCGGCCGTCCTTGGCCAGCAGCCCGTGGTGTTCCCGAGTCACCACGGCGGCTTCCTCGGGGGTGAGTTCGGCTACGCGGGCAAGCCCGAGGAGTTCGCGACACGGTTGCGGGAGGTGCTGGACGCAGGTTGACCGCCAGCGCTATTCGGCCAGGAGCTGCTCACGCAGGATCTCGGCGTGCCCACAGTGCTGGGCCAGCTCGCGCAGCACGTGCAGGTACACCCAACGCAGCGGCAGCGGGCCGCGCCGGTTGCCGCGGAGCACGTCGTCCAGGCCCAACGACGCCGTCGCGCGGTGGGAGGCTTCGCACGCCTCGCGGTGTGCTCGCTGGATCGAGGCGATCGTGTCGTCGTCATCGAGGATGAACGACTCGTCCGGCGTCGCGGGAATGCCGATCTCGGAGCGGGGCCGGCAGGTGACGGCCTCGTCGAACCAGACCTTCTCCACGAAGGTGGCGTGCTTCACGAGACCCAGCAGCGTGGTCCGGGACGGCACCAACGACCGGCGCGCCTGCTCCTCGGTCATCCCGTCCAGGCAGCCGTTGAGCGCCCGGCGGTGCTCGTCGATGAACGCCTCGATCTGCGCCTGCGCCGGCTGGTTGATGACATCGTGAGCGAACGTCCCCGGAAAAGAAGTCACCCGCGAAGCATTCCAAGGTCATGGCCGAGGCGCAAACACCAGCCGCTCAGCCGAACGAGGTGAGCGCGCCGCGCTCGTCGAAGCGGGCCGTGCCCGCCCAGGCGATCTCCCAGCGGTTGCCCTCCGGGTCCGCGATGTAACCGGAGCGCCCACCCCAGGACCGATCGGTCGGCACCGCCACCACCGTCGCGCCCGCCTCGACGGCCGCGGCGAAAGCCGTGTCGACCTCCTCGCGGCTGTCGACATTGCAGGCCAGGGTGACGCCCGACCAGCCACCGGCCGGGGCGGGCACGCCCGGCGCCGCCTCGGCGGCCAGCTCCGGCAGCGGGTAGAGCGCGAACAGCACACCACCGAGCAGGAAGGCCGACCAACCGTCGTCGCTGGCCGGCAGCTCAGGCCACCCCAGTGACCGGTAGAACGACCGCAACGTCACGATGTCGCGTGCTCCCACCGTGACCACGGACAGTCGGGAGGGGACAGTGCTCATCAGCTGATCCTGCCCGAGGCGTACAACACTGTGCTGACCGACTCGCCCGGCTCGGTGCCCGCGCGCGCGACGACCTCGCCCTGCGGCGTCCACACCCCCGACCGTCCGGCCGCCTCGGTGTAACCACCGCCGGTCGAACCGGCGAAACTCGCCACCGCCACCCAGACCCGGTGGGCGGTGGCGATCCGGTGCGCCCGCTGGTCCGTCACGGCGGCGTCGCGCGCGGACTCCAGGACACCCGCCGCGTAGACGTCGATCCCGAGCGCCGCCGTCCGCTCCGCGTGGGCGGCGACCCCGGTGTCCTTGCAGATCGCCAACCCCACCCGCCAACCGTCCACATCGAGCACGACCGGCGCATCGCCCGGCCGGAACCGGCGGGCCTCCGCGTCCCCCAGCCACATCTTCCGGTACGCCACCGTCACACCGGCCCCGGTCACCGCCAGCACCGCGATGTGATCACCCGCGACCGGTGCACCGGCCAGGGCCAGCGCACCCACCTCGCCGCACGCCTCGACCAATGGCGCCAACCGCGGGTCATCGGACGACACGACCGGGGCCTCCAACTCGTACCCGGTCAGCGACAGTTCCGGAAAGACCACCACCCGGGCACCCGCCGCACGGACCGCGGCGGCGTGCGCCCGCGCGTTCGCCGCGACATCCAGGGGTACGCACAGCGGCTGCGCCACCGCGAGCCGTAGCGGGGTGCGGGTTTCCGCACCCCCGCCGGTGGGGTCCACCCGCGCGGCCGGGCGGTCAGCCTCATGGTCGGCTCTCAGGATCACTTCGTAACGTGGGCGCATGATTCGAACGTCCCACGCCGTGCTCGCCACCGGAACCCCGACCGCTGCGGCCGAACCACCCCAGGATGGGATGGTCGGCTACGTCAGTGACCTGGTGGAACGACTCGGTGGGCCGGGTGCCGGCCTGGCGGTGGCGCTGGAGAACCTGTTTCCGCCGATCCCCAGCGAGGTGATCCTGCCGCTGGCCGGGTTCGTCGCCGCCCAGGGGCGGATCAGCCTGATCGGTGCGATCTTCTGGACCACACTGGGCTCGGTGGTGGGCGCGCTGGCGCTCTATCTGATCGGGGCGTCGCTGGGCCGGGACCGGATGCGCGCCATCGTGGCCCGACTGCCGCTGGTGAAGCTCACCGACGTGGACCGGACCGAGGCGTGGTTCCTCCGGCACGGCGTGAAGGCGGTCTTCTTCGGCCGCATGATCCCGATCTTCCGGAGTCTGATCTCCATCCCGGCCGGCGTTGAACGGATGCCCGTCGCCACGTTCCTGCTCTACACCACGCTGGGCAGCCTGATCTGGAACACGACCTTCGTGCTCGCCGGCTACCTGCTCGGCGACAACTGGCATCTCGTCGAGGGGTACGTCGGCATACTCCAGAACGTCGTGATCGTGGCCTGCGTGGCGGGCCTGGCCTGGTTCGTCGGGTCGCGCGTGCTGCGGGCACGGCGCGCCGCCCGTAACCCCGAATCGGATGACCTCGACTCGGGCCGGTCATCGGGTGTGCCCGGTGGGGTCGGTTCCGGTGGTGGCTTTGATTCTGATGGCGGGTCCGGTTCCGGTGGCGGCTTCGGTTCCGGTGGTTACGGGGCCGATGGTGGGTTTGGCGTGGATCGTGGGGTTGGGGCTGGCGGTGGTGTGCCGGATCCGGATGGTCGCGGCACGCTCTACCGCAGCGGTTCGTGGGGCTCCGACCAGCGGTAGGGCCGGTTTCGCGGCATCGGTTGCGATTCTGATCTTTCCAGAACGTCTGCCTCGAACGGTTTCGCTGCCGGCGAGGTGACCTTCCGGGCCGTGATGGACCAGTCCCGTGACTCAACGGCGCGATTGGGGTGATTGTCCGATCCGGGCGGCCCTGGCACTGACGCCCTTGGACTTGATCGACTCGGCTTTCGTGAAGTCGGGGCATCCAGACGTCTTGGATGCCCCGACTTCCTTGAAGCCGAGTGGATCATGCCCGGCTGGGGTGGATCAGCCCGGCCGGGGTGGATCAGCCCGGCCGGGTTGGTTCGTGACCGCCGGAGTGGGGGGCTTTGGGTGATTGCCGGTTCCGGAGGCTCCGTGGGCTGTGACCGCTGCACCCGTCGGTCGGAATGATGGCCGGGGCGGGGTCGTTACACACTCTGACGATCGCAGGACCACCGCCTCACCGCCCCGCCCAACCGGGGTTGGAACAGCTGGTAGCGGGGTTGGAATGCCGACCCGGTCCGCATCGTTGAAGCCTCCTCAGCGCCCCGCTCCATCGGGTGCGACGGAATGGCCCGGCCTGCGGAATGACCCCGGGTCCCCGGTCGTTGCAGTCCCCACGAGCGACCACCCGAGCACCGCTTCACCCGAGCGGACGTCGGTGGATGAGCCCACCGGGGAATGACCCCCGACCCCCGGTCGTTACACATGAACCTGGCGCCCGAGCCCCGCTCGCAGGCCGCCGACCCGGCCCCCGCAAGCCCCCCGGCTTAACTGGTGCCGATCTCCCCCAGACTTTTCCCCTTGTTTGATGCAGCGCCGGACGAGGTGCTCACACCCTTGTGTCGCCGACCCCCATTGGTGGCCCGGGTGTTTCCTACCCCCGAAGGAGCTACCCCCATGAACACGATCTTCCGTAAGAGCATGTTGTCTGTTGCTGGTCTCGCGTTCGCTGGTGGTGTCTTCGCCGGCCCGATCGCCGCCCACGCCAATCCCGTGGATGCCAAGCCGGTGGCGGTGGCGGTGCAGTCGGCCGCCCCGAAGCCCCAGGGCGAGCAGTCCCACATCACGCTCAATGATGAGCAGACCGCGAACGTCAAGGCGATCATCGCCGCGACGAAGAAGGCCGGCCTGCCCGAGCGCGCCGCGGTGATCTCGATCGCGACGAGCCTGCAGGAGTCGAAGCTGGAGAACCTGGGCCACCTCGGCGACGCCAATGACCATGACTCGCTGGGCCTGTTCCAACAGCGCCCGACCAGTGGTTGGGGCACGCCGGAGCAGATCACCGACCCCGCCTACTCCACCACCGCGTTCCTCAAGGGCCTCCGCCAAGTCGACGGGTGGCAGGACATGGCGCTGACCGACGCCGCGCAGACCGTCCAGGTGTCGGCTTACCCGGACGCGTACGCCCAGTGGGAGCAGCAGGCCACCGACCTGGTCGGCCAGTACTGGAACAGCTGACACCAACACGAACACTGAACGACCCGACCGCTGGCCGGCACCCCAACCCGGGGTGCCGGCCAGCGGCCTATCCGTACCTCGCACGTCGCGGCTCGAGACGGGTCGGGTCGGGTCGGGTCGGGTCGGTCGATCATGGACTTGTGGTGCCGGGCTGAGGATGGTTCGGGTGGTCTTGTCCAGCACCACAACTCCTTGATCGACCCAAGCGGCCGGGCGGGCCCGCCCGGGCCAGTCCGCCCGGGCGGACGGGGCTCGGGTAGGAAAGCGGGAACACGGGCGGGGGTTGGTTGGTTGTGGTCAGTGTCGGTGTGACTCAGTGTCCCCGGGCCTCACCTAATATGCCTTCGCGGAATACCGTTCGGCTGGAGCCGCGTCGCGCCACTCGCCGAGAGGCGACCTGCACACCGACACCAGCGCCGCCCCCGAGCCCACAAGGCCGGGGGCGGCGCTGTCTGTGCCCATGGATCAGTCAGTCGGCGGCACAATGCTCGGATGACCGACCCGCAGCCATGGTCCGAGCAGCCGGGCGTACTCGTACTCCCCAGCGGGGCGACGGTGCGCGGGCGCCGCATCGGTGCGGTGACCTCGCCCGCCGACTTCGCCCTGCTGTTGGCGTCTGGTCCGGAGCCGACCTGGCCGCACCGGAAAATCCGGTGGCCCGATTTCTGGGTACCGCTCGATCGGGCGGACGCCCTCGATGCCCTACGGGTGGCGCTGCGGCGGGCGCACGACGGTGAGCGCGTCGAGGTGGCCTGTCGGGGTGGGGTGGGGCGCACCGGAACGGCGTTGGCCGCGCTGGCGATCCTCGACGGCCTGCCTGCCGACCGGGCGGTGCCGTGGGTCCGGGCGGGCTACCACCCGAAGGCGGTGGAGACTCCCTGGCAGCGACGCTGGCTGCGCCGAGTGGTCTGACCGCCGCGGCCATCGGCCAAGGCGTAGCCGACCACCGCCCGCCCGACCACCCGGCCCTCGACCGCCCGCAGCCGCGCCGCCCACCGCGGGCCGGCTGACCGTCGGGTCGCGCGCCTAGGCGACCGCTGCCGTCTTGCCGACGTACTCGCGCAGGTGGGTGGCGGTGAGGGTGTCGCCGTGGGCTACCAGTTCGGCGGGTGTGCCGGTGAAGACGATTCGGCCGCCGTCGTGCCCGGCGCCCGGGCCGAGGTCGACGAGCCAGTCGGCGTGCGCCATGACCGCCTGGTGGTGCTCGATGACGATCACCGTGTTGCCGGCGTCGACCATTCGGTCGAGCAGGGCCAGCAACTGGTCCACGTCTGCGAGGTGCAGGCCGGTGGTGGGTTCGTCCAGCACGTACGTGGTGGTTTTCTCCGCCAGGTGGATGGCGAGCTTGAGTCGCTGCCGTTCCCCGCCGGACAGGGTGGTCAGCGGCTGGCCGAGGCTGAGGTATCCGAGGCCGACGTCGACCAGCCGGCCGAGGATGAGGTGCGGAAAGAAGGCGTGCGCCTCGGTGACCGACATGGCCAGCACCTCGCTGATGTTCTTGCCGCGCAGCGTGTACGTGAGCACCTCGTCGGTGAAGCGTCGCCCCTCGCACCGTTCGCAGACGCTCGCGACGCCGGCCATCATCGCCAGGTCCGTGTAGATCAGCCCGATTCCCTTGCAGGCCGGGCAGGCGCCCTCGGAGTTGGCGCTGAACAGGGCGGCCTTGACGCCGTTGGCCTTGGCGAAGGCGGTACGGATCGGGTCGAGCAGCCCGCTGTAGGTGGCCGGGTTGCTGCGTCGGGACCCCCGGATCGGGGACTGGTCCACGATCACGACCCCGGCCCGGCCGCGCAGCGACCCGTGGATCAGTGAGCTCTTGCCGGAGCCGGCGACTCCGGTGACCACGGTGAGCACCCCGAGTGGGATGTCCACGTCCACGTCGCGAAGGTTGTGCAGGTCGGCTTGGCGGATGGTGAGCTGTCCGGTGGGTCGGCGCGTCTCGTCGCGCAGTGTCACCCGGTGGTCCAGGTGCCGGCCGGTGAGCGTGTCGGAGCGGCGCAGTCCGGGGACGTCGCCGGTGAAGCAGATCCGGCCACCGTCGGTGCCGGCTCCCGGCCCGAGGTCGACCACGTGGTCGGCGATCGTGATGGTCTCCGGCTTGTGCTCGACCACCAGCACTGTGTTGCCCTTGTCGCGCAACCGCAGCAGCAGGTCGTTCATCCGGGCGATGTCGTGCGGGTGCAGGCCGACTGTGGGTTCGTCGAAGACGTACGTGACGTCGGAGAGGCTGGAGCCGAGGTGCCGGACCATCTTCACCCGTTGCGCCTCACCGCCGGAGAGGGTGGCCGACTCCCGGTCCAGGCTGAGGTAGCCCAACCCGATCTCGACCAGGGACTCCAGCAGGTCCCGGAGGTTGGCGATCAGTGGTGCGACCCCGGGGTCGTCGATGCCCCGGACGAACGTCGCGAGGTCGCTGATCTGCATGGCGGAGCAGTCGGCGATGTTGCGTCCGGCGATCCGCGATGACAGGGCCGCCGCGTTGAGTCGGGTGCCGGCGCAGTCGCCGCAGGTGGTGAAGGTGACGGCCCGGTCGACGAAGGCGCGGATGTGCGGTTGCATCGACTCGCGGTCCTTGGTCAGGAGGAGCCGCTTGACCTTGACGGCCAGACCCTCGTACGTCCAGTTGTTGCTCCCCACCTTGATCTTGGTGGCCGGCTTGTGGAGGAAGTCCTCCCACTGTTGGGGGGTGAAGTCCTGCAGCTTGACGTCCGGGTCGAACAGGCCGGAGCCGACGATGGTCTGCCAGTACCAGGAGTCGACAGCGAAGTTCGGCACGGTGATCGCGCCGTCGTTGAGGGAGCGCTCGACGTCCACCAACTCGTTGATGTCGAGGTCGGAGACGCGGCCCAGCCCTTCACAGGTGGTGCACATGCCCTCGGGCAGGTTGAAGCTGAACGCCCCGGCGCCGCCGATCGACGGCTGGCCGAGCCGGCTGAAGAGGATCCGCAGCATCGCGTACGCGTCTGTGGCGGTGCCGACGGTGGAGCGGGAGTTGACGCCCATCCGCTCCTGGTCGACGACGATGGCCGCGCTGAGGTTGCGCAGCGAGTCGACGTCCGGCCGGTTGAGGTTCGGCATGAACGACTGGAGGAACGCGCTGTAGGTCTCGTTGATCATGCGCTGGGACTCGGCGGCGATGGTGCCGAAGACCAGCGACGACTTGCCCGATCCGGAGACACCGGTGAAGACGGTCAACCGGCGCTTGGGGATGTCGACCGAGACGCTGGCGAGATTGTTCTCCCGCGCTCCGCGTACCTCGATCATGTCGTGGCTGTCGGCGGCGGACCATGCTGGCTGCGACATGCGAACCCTTCACAGAGTCGTGGCGGGACTCTTTCCCCCGCGATGCTGGCGGGTTCCATTGTCTCATTCAACACCACGTAGAGACTTTTGCCGGAATTCGAGCGCTCGCGTCAGCAGCACGTCCCGGAAAGTCTCAAATCACGTCGTAAGCGGTAGGGTGACTCGCGTGGACGGCACCCGGGAGAATCGGCTGCGCGCCGTCGACCTGGCGGCCACCGTAGGGATCTCGGTGCAGCAGGTGCGCAACTACGTCGAGTCGGGGGTGCTGCCGCCGGCGGGGCGCACCGCGAGCGGCTACCGGATCTTCACGACCGAGCACGCCCGGGCGCTCACCGTGGCGCGGCGGTTGGCCGAGGGGCACGGCTGGAGTCGTACCCGGGAGATCATGTCGGCGGTGCACGGGGGTGACCTGCCGGCCGCCCTCGCGGCGCTCGACGGCGGTCACGCCGAACTGGACCGCGAACGCGCCGAGATCCGCCGGGTGCTCGGCGCGTTCGAGACCGTGCTGGCCAGCCCACCGGCGGCCCGGCCCGCACCACGCCGCGCCGCCCGCATCGGCGAGGTCGCCGCCCTGGTCGGCGTCCGGACCTCGCAGCTACGGCTGTGGGAGCAGCGCGACCTGCTGCGGCCGCGCCGCACCCCGGGCACCAACTACCGGGTGTACGACGAGGCCGAGCTGCGTGCCGCGCAGGTCATCGCGTTGCTGCGCCGAGGTGCGTACCCGTTCGAGATCATCGAGGCGGTGCTGGGGGAGTTGCGGACCACCGGGAGCCCGCAGCGGGTCCGCGCGGAGCTTGCCCGCCGCGAGCAGGAGCTGCACGCGCGCAGTCTGCGCCGGCTGCGGGGCAGTGCCGCCCTGGACGACTACCTGCGCGCTCGCGAGGAGGCGGGCCGACCGACCGCGGCAACCCGTCCCGCCGGAGGATCTTGTTGACTAGGGTCGGGCACATGAGGACTGCGCTGCTGGCGGCCACCGCGTCCGCCGTTCTGCTCGCTCCCGCGCCGGTCGCCTCCGCCGGAGCGTCCGCCGCGCCGGTCGTGCGGTGCCCCCGCGCGCCGGCGCCGGGGGTGTCCCGCCCGCCCCGACCCTCGCCCCCGCCCGGCGTGCCCGAGCAGCGGGTGGTCGGCGGCGCGGCGCTGGACACGACCGGCCTGGTCGCGCCGGCCGGCGTCAGCGCGCCACCGGGGGTCAGCGCCACCTCGTGGCTGATCGCCGACCTGGACAGCGGCCAGATCCTCGGCGGGTGCGGCCCCCACGAGTACGGCACCCCGGCCAGCGTGCAGAAGCTCCTGCTCGCGGCCACGATGCTGCCCCGGCTCGACCCGAAGCAGACGGTCACCGTCACCGAGGATGACATGAACATCGAGCCCGGCTCCTCGGCCGTGGGTCTCGTAGCGGGTGGCCGGTACACCATCGAGACCATCTGGCTCGGGTTGCTGCTCAACTCCGGCAACGAGGCCGCCAACGCGCTGGCCCGACTCGGCAGCGGGACCGACAGCGCCGCCGGCGTACGCGCCATGAACGAGCACGCACACCATCTCGGCGCGCTCCAGACGCACGCGGTAACCCCGTCCGGGCTGGATGGCCGGGGGCAGTTCACCAGCGCGTACGACCTGGCGTTGATCGCCCGGGCCTGCTTCGCCGATCCGACCTTCCGCCGGTACGCGCTGACCGAGCACACGCGGATTCCCGTCCAGCCAGCGCAGCGCACCAAGGGTTTCGAGATCCAGAACGAGAACCAGCTCATCTACCGGTACCCGGGAGCGCTCGGCGGCAAGACCGGCTTCACCGACCTCGCGCGGCACACCTACGTGGGCGCGGCGGAACGCGGCGGGCGACGCCTGGTGGTGACATTGCTGGGCGCGGAGTCCACGCCCATGCGCGGTTGGGAGCAGGGCGCCGCCCTGCTGGACTGGGGTTTCACGCTGCCCCGGGACGCCTCCGTCGGCCGGCTGGTCGAGCCGGGTGAGTTGACCGCGACGCCGTCGGCTGCGCCGTCCGCGCTGGCGGCACCGGGTGCGCCTCGGCCGGCGGCAGCCAGCGGGCCGACGCGTACCGGCTCGGGTTGGCTCTGGTCGGTGACCGCGGTGAGCGCCGCGGGTGTGGTGATGCTGCTGGGCGGGCTGCTGTGGCGCCGCCGCCGTCGGCTGCCCTGACGGATCGACATCCGGCGCTGCCCTCCATAGACTCCGGTCGTTCTGGCACCACGAGTCCAGGAGGAACCCTGTGTCGAGTGAACTCCCACCGCGCCCCGGCGTGGCGGCACCCCGCCGACCGGTGCGCGCCCTGACCCGCCTCGCGGGGGTGACAGTGCTCGCCGGGGCGCGGTGGGAGTTCACTCG